>JAKEEX010000045.1 GCA_022616315.1 Myxococcaceae bacterium | reverse complement strand
GGCCCAGTTGCGGAAGGAGCTGGACGGCACCTGCATGACGTAGGGAACCTCCAGGCCCGGGAGGCACACGGCCAGCGTGAGGTAGTTGGAACAGGCCCCGTCCTCGCCCTTGCTGGGGCGGTTGAACGCCGCGTCCCGCGCCGCCGGAGCATGGCGCGGTAGCCCTCCGCCTGACCCCCGAAGGCTGCGCGTAGGTCGCCCGGCAGCTCGCCCGCGCGCGCCAGCTCCAGGACGGAGTACTGGTATGCGCCCTTCTTGCGGTTGGTGAGCTTGAACTGGGTCACCGCCTCATGGGGCTGGAACCGGCCCCGCGTGCCCAGCTGCTGCACGTAGGTGGCCCAGTTGCGGAAGGAGCTGGACGGCACCTGCATGACGTAGGGCACTTCCAGGCCCGGGAGGCACACGGCCAGCATGAGGTAGTTGGAACAGGCCCCGTCCTCGCCCTTGCTGGGGCGGTTGAACGCAGCTTCCCGCGCCTCCGGGTCCCGCGCGTCGCGGTTGCGGGTGCACGTGAGGCAGCTGCTGTTCTGCGCCTCCGGGACCCCCGTGTTCACGTTGGTGCCGTCGTCACTGGAGCAGTCCGGCCGCCGCACCTCATCCCCGGCATCGTCCAGGGATACCTTGTAGAAGGCGTTGCGGTAGGTGTGCGCCACGATGACGCCCAGGAAGGTCTCCACCTTGCGCCCACCGGGAAGCTCGAACATGCACGTCCCGCCGTGCTTGATGGACACCTCCTCCAGGTCGGGGGCGGTGTTCCCCATCGCCTCCTGCACGGACTCAGACGTGGCGGTGCCCTTGCCGCCCTGCTCCAGAACGCCTACCAGCGCTCCCTCGTCCAGCGCTCCCCAGTTGACGATCGCCACCTCGCTGCTCCTGTTCACCGGCTTGTCCTTCGCCATGTCCTACTCCTTGCCCTTCACGCCGCGCACGGTCAGACGCTCGTGGACCTCCACTGCGATGCCGGGCGGGAAAGTGTCGCTGTCCGGGGCCACGCCGCGATCCCGGTATTCCTTACGGATGAAGCTGGTGCGGGTTTGGCTGTTCACCGTCAGCAGTTCCGGGTGGGTGCCCTGCACCCACTCCATGAAGGCGGTATCGTCCACCACCTTGGTCTGGAAGTGCTCCTGAAGGTAGCACGACCCGTGCCCCGCGCCACTCTTGAACTGACGCGTCCCCTGGGCCTGCATCGCGCGCTGCATCCGCTCCACCTGAGCGTTGTAGTGACTCTTGGCCTCCTCCAACTGCCCCTCCAGGCCGTCCACGCGCTTGCGCAGGTTCGCGAGCACGCGGAACTCCTCCTCCAGGGCGCCAAGCGTCGCGTCGTCCGGCTGGACCGCGCCCTCCGTGCCCTCCAGTAGGACGTCCAGTGGGTCGCGCTGTTTAGCCACCTCCGCCGGAGCGACGAAGCCAAAATCCTGAGGCTTCTCTTTCTTGCTCACTGGACGTACTCCCCCGGGTCTAGGTACAGGCGCCGTATGCTGGCGTGAGGGGCCGGCGAGTTCAGCTCCAGGGGGCAGTTGGACGCCGGCTCCAGGTCCACACCTTCCACGGGGCCCGTGCAGTCGCACCCATCGCAGAACACGGGAATGTCCTGCGGCAGCTCCTGAAGGGCCGCCACCAGCTCGCCCACCCGCATAGCCCGCTTCATCGGCACACCTCCGCGGGCTCGAAGCCCACGCGTGTGCCCAGTGTGGTGGTCTGCCCTGCGTAGGCGCCGCTGGGCGTCGTGGCCTGCTCCAGGTACACGTCCGCGCTGGTCGCGCACCAGGGCCCACGCGCTGCGCACCCCAGGGACAACCCCGCCATGCCCAGCGCGAGGGCCACCGCAAACGAGAGCCCGGGGAACTCTACAGGGCCCACCACACCACCTTCAAAGGGCCTCCATGACCTTCCGGGCGTCGCCCGTCACCACGTCCGCCAGCCCCTTCTTCTCGCGCAGGGCCGCTAGAATCACGTGGTCCAGTGTACCCACCGGCCCGCGCTTGACAAGGCTCTCCGCGAGGAAGTAGGCCTCCGTAACGGTGCGGCGCTGCCCCTTGCGATGCACGCGCTTCCGCGCCTGGAGGTAGTCCTCCAGGTTGAACGTGAGGGAGTAGAACGCCACGCAATTGGCGGCCACGAGGTTGAGTCCGCGCGCGCCGGCCTGATACTGAGCCACGAACACGCGGCAGGATGGGTCCGCGCCGAACCGCTGTCGCCCGGCCTCGCGGTCGGCCTCGCTCACGGAGCCGTGGAATTCCACGGGGCCCCACCCGGCCTGCGCGCAAGCATTGAACACCGCGCGAAGCTCCGGCACGAAATTGCAGAACACCACGGCCTTGGCCTCGGGATCCGCGAACTCGCAGCGGAGGAAATCCACGAGGGCGTCCAACTTCGGGTTGGGGTCGAAGTGGCGCTCCACGCGCCGCCCCTCCGCGTCCGCGTAGATGAAACCCCCGAGGACCTGTGCCACTTTGCCCAGCCGGGTGAGGACGTGGGTAGCGTCGACGCGCGCGCCGCCGATCTCCAGCTCCAGATCCTTCTTGAGGTAGGCCACGGCAGTCAGCTGCGCGGGGGATAGCTCCACCGGCACCTTACGCACCACCACCGGCGGGAGGTCCAGGCACTCCGCCGCCGTCACGCGGTAGGACAGCCCGCCCACCCGGCGCTCCAGGTCATCCAGGTGTTGGTAGCCCACCACCTCCAGGAAGTGGCGCCCCGCAGCCTGGCGCCGCGCGTAGCGCGCGAAGTGGCGCTCAAAGGCCAGGTACGTGGGGAAGCCGAGGGCCCCGCGCTTCAGCACTTCGAATTGGCAGAACACGTCCAGGGGGCTGCGCGTGACGGGGGTGCCCGTCAGGATCAGCCGGTGCCGGAAGTGGCGGGCCAGCTCCTGGACGGCCCGGCTGCGCTTCGCATCCGGGGACTTCACCATGGTGGACTCGTCCGCGATGAGGAGGCCGGGGTGGGCCTCCGCGAGCGCGCACGCCTCCTGGAAGGCCCGATACGCGCCGGCCGCGGCGCGTCGCCCGGTCGGATCCACTGCGAACTGTTCATAATTCTGGACCACCCAGGTGAAGCCGGGGCGGCGGAGCGCCTCGCGCCAGTCGCGCATGCGCCGCTCGCGGTCGCCGCGCAGCATGAGCACGCGCCCCGGGTCACGCGCGTGCAAGTGGATTTCCCCACCCTCCGTGCTGCCCCAGGTGCCCTTGAGGGACGCCGGGCACAGCACCAGGGCCCAGGTGACGGTCCCCGCTGCCCGCAAGCCGTTCGCGAGGCCGATGGCGCACAGGGACTTCCCCGTGTTCCCGGTGCAGAAGATGAATCCAGAACGGCGCAGGACCAGGAAGCCGGAGGGCACTTCGAAGCAGTACATGCGCCGGCCTTCCGGCTCCTCGCGCCACGTGCGCAGCGGCAGGTGACCCCACGGACGGCGGCGCTGCGCAACCTTCACCACGTAATCCACGGAGCCGTTACGGCGCTGCTGCGTATGCAGGCTGGCACGCTGGCCGCGGCTCGTGAATGCGAGCTGCACGAAGTCAGCGGAGGCCTTGTCCCGGGAAAAGAACAGCCCCAGGCGCGCGCTGCCATCCCAGTGCAGCACCTCGCCAGCTATCACGTCAATCTGGGAGCGAGTGCAGCGCCACCAGGATGGCCCGTAGGACTTCTCGCGCAGTGGCGCCTGGAACCGGAACACGTGTAATCCGCTGGGCTCCACGCGCTCCTTAAAGGGCACGCCGGCCGCATGCAGCAGGTCATGCAGCCGCTCTACTTTACGCGCCTTTTTGACGCACACTACGCAGGCCCGCGATTGGTTCGGGAAATATCCATCCGCCATCACGGCTACTTGCAGCCGCAGCTCCGCTTCCGTGAGGTGCAGGCCCTCCTTACCCCCTTCCCACTGAAAGGCCAGCGGCACGGAGAAGTGGCGCCGCGCCCAGGGCGTCATGGCTTCCATGGATTCTGCCGTGCGCACTTCCGGGGCGCCGCGCCGGCTACTGTGCGCCACGAGCATGCGGTGGCTCGGCGACAAGAGCTGATCGCTGCCGCGCTCCGCCTTGAATCGCACCATGGAGGAGCAGTGCTGGACCACGTAGGCCGTGGGGTGCACGAACGCCCCACGCCCCGTTGCGGGATCGTATTGCATTACCTCACTACCATCCCAGTCGTCCATGCGGCGCCACCCGGACGGGGACATGTACTC
>JAKEEX010000406.1 GCA_022616315.1 Myxococcaceae bacterium | reverse complement strand
TCCCCTCTCGTGCCTCACCGTGCTGATACCCCAAGCCCCCGCGTCCTCCCGCAGCCTGCATGCGCACGAGGCAAGCACTCGCGTGTGGGCGGCACATGCAGCAGAAGACGGCACGGGAGCGTGCCCCGGACATCCCGCGGAGGACTAGCGTCATCTCTTGCACTGCCGCTCCACAGAGTGCTCCGACCTGTTGCACCCGGTCTCTCCGCACGTGCACCGCGTTGCGCACGTGCAGGAACTTCGGTGGCCCCATGCCCATCGACCCACTTGCGCGATTCCTGAAACCCGACGAGCCTGAGCGTGTCCCTCGTCGCACCGCAGAGGCGCCTACGCCTGGGAATGTCGTCAGCCGGAAGCCTTCTTCCCTCCCTGCCCGGGGGCGCTGCTGACACGCTTCATGCCGCGCTGATGCGCGGGTCGCATTGCCCACCGGGCTCCCACCTCCCGGGTGCCTGACCGGCACCCGTGTGCCCGGAGCTCCTGCAGTGCGACTCGACACCTTCGGCTGGGGCCCTGCCCTGGCCACCTCGTTCGACGAGACCGTTTCCCGACTCTCACTTCCTGTTTCCACCGTCCCTGGCCGCGTCGTGCGGCAGGACCGAAGCGCATCCCGCATCCAGACACCCCTCGGCGTGCTGCTCGCGCGTCCCTCGGGACGCCTGCGCCACCAGGCGCGCGACTCAGAGACACTGCCGACCGTGGGTGACTGGGTGGTGGCCTCCGCCGCGAGAACCGGTGCCGAGACGCAGATACACGCCATCCTTCCTCGTCAGAGTCTGCTCTCGCGCCGCGAGGCGGACGACGGCCACGCAGGCCAGGCCATCGCCGCCGACGTGGACGTGGTGTTCGTCTCGCTCTCACTGGATGCGCCGCTCAATCTGCGGCGACTCGAGCGTTCATTGGCGGTTGCCTGGAGCAGCGGCGCTTCACCCGTGGTCCTCCTCACCAAGGCAGACACGTGCTCCTCCCAGACGCGGCCGGGATGCTCATCGATGGCCCCGGGACACGCGAGCTCGGGCTGTGGACGGACGAGGAGACCGCGCTCGCCGGCGCCTTCGCAGATGTGGAGGCGCTGGCCGCAGGCTGCCGATTCCGTGACTCCAGCAGATGGAATACGACGAGGAAACGG
>JAKEEX010000405.1 GCA_022616315.1 Myxococcaceae bacterium | reverse complement strand
CACTGGGCGTCAACTCCGCCGGCCCACTCTCCTCCCCCTCCTCGTCGTGCGTCTCCAGCGTCAGCGTGCGTCCGCTGGCCTCCAGCGTGACGGCACCCGAGGCCGTGGAGAGGGTGACGGCCCTCATGCGGCGCGCCTCACGGACTTCAGGGCGGCGGAGTAGAGGCGCCCTTCCACGACGCAGCGGCCCTTGATGATGGGGATGGCCTGAATGTGCGCCGTCCCGTCCGGCTCCAGGCGGGCAATGCCGAAGCCGAGGTGCCAGTTACGGTTGGCCTTGGCGCGGTGCATGTAGTCCACCTGCTCCACGTCCCCGAGCCAGCCGAAGGACGCCCCCACGTGGGACTCGCCCACCGCATTGCCGGTGTAGTCCACGCCGAGGTGGTGGGTGTGGCCGATGACGGCATTCCCCAGCACGTCCGCCATAGCCTTCACATGGGCGGTGGGGCCCGCGTTGCCGTACTCGTGCGAAACCTTCAGCTTGCCCACCTGGACGTACTGCCGGTAGGGCGTCACCTTCCAGCCCCGCTCCTTGAGGCGCAGCAACTGCTCCAGCTTCACGAAGGGGAAGAGCTCGGCCGCCTTCTGGGCGATGTACCGCTCCAGCCGGTACTCGTGGTTGCCCATGACGAAGCGCTTCTCGCACTTGGAGCCGAGGGCGGCGTCCAGTTCGTCCAGCCCCGCGTTGGCGTCCTCAATTTCCCAGGCGAGGTCGTGGCGCCGGGCGAGGTTGCGCTCATGGAAGGACACCGCGAGGCAGTCCACGAAGTCCCCGGTAATGGTGCAGCCGTCCGGCTTCCAGCCCTCGGCCACATTCACCATCACCCGCCAGCCCTTGCGGCTGTGAAAGGGCCGGTGGACGTCAGGCACGACCATCTCTTTACGGAGAAGCAAGTCCCCTCCCCTAGCGCGTCGCCACCCACACTCCGGCAGCAGCCCCCACGGCCAGCACACCCACCACGCCCAGCGTCCAGGCCAGGGCCGTCAGGCGGGCGTTGTCGGCGCGCAGCTGGGCCAACTCGCGGCCCGTCTGCACGCACACGTCCGCGCGCAGCCAGCAGCCGCCCTCCACCGGGGCCTCACCCTCGGGCAGCAGCACCACCGCAGTGCGGACGGGCCCTCTGTCCGGCTCCTCGGCCGAGGCCGTGGCGCAGGCGAGGCAGAGGAGGAGGGCGAGGGGGCGCGTCACTCCACGGCCTCGTAGGTGGCTGCGAAGATGTCGGGCTTGCAGGGGTAGCGCTCGCCCTTCACGCCCGTGATGATGAAGTCGCCCGGGGAAACAGTGAGGGGCCCCTCCAGCGTGGACACCCACGCTTTGGGCTTTCCGCTGCCCCCGCAGAGTTCACACATGGGGTTACGGCAGCCGTCGTGCGTCCTCATGCCCTCCACCTGCCGCCCGTGAAACCACTGCTCCGCCTCGATGACGACGGGCTTCTTGCGGTAGCGCGCCACGTCACTTCCCCTTCGGCAGCGTGGCCAGCGCGTCGCGCACCTGCCCCGCCGTCACGTCCGCCAC
The DNA here is from genome assembly GCA_022616315.1 of Myxococcaceae bacterium. Classification (GTDB taxonomy): domain Bacteria; phylum Myxococcota; class Myxococcia; order Myxococcales; family Myxococcaceae; genus JAKEEX01. Next base: position 213 of record JAKEEX010000405.1, on the reverse strand, counting down.
GGTGCCCGGGGGCATGACGGCGAGCGCCTCCTTGGGCGTCGTCACCACCTCGGCGGCATTCTTGGCGGCCGAGAAGAGGCCGATGGAGGAGAGCGCCCCGAGCACCGCGTTGAGGAAGAGGCCCACCGAGAGCGCCTGCCCCGCAGAGAGGGCCACCGCCACGCTGCCGGCGAGCGACAGCACCAGCGGCAGGGCCAGCTTGGCGGCCTTGCT
>JAKEEX010000404.1 GCA_022616315.1 Myxococcaceae bacterium | reverse complement strand
CGGCGTGGCCGTCTCCGCGCTCTTCCCCCGCGAGTAGCGCAGGTGGTCCAGTAGCCCGCTCTGCAGGGACGGAGCCTCCATCCCCGTGCGGTTGGGGTCGGAGGCCCGGGTGGGCTCCGCCTGGGCGGACTTCGGAAGGTTGGAGGGGACGCGGAGAGCGGAGGATTCAGACATGGGTGGTCGCGGGGGACGGAGGGGCGTCGGGGGATGTTGGTGGCCCGCCCGCCTGCTCGGCAAGTGGGCGAGCGGGGCCCCTGACGTCCCACTGGAGCCACGCAAACACTCCGCGTCCTGCCGGAATGCCCACGCGGGCTCAGTTCGCCGTCGTCGTCGCGAACACGCCGTCCTGCACCCGCGCCACGGACACGGCATCCAGGCGGGCGGCCAGGGGCGCGGTCTTCTCGAGGAAGTCGCTCTGCAGGGCCCTGGGCAGCGGCTCCGAGCGGGGGAACTTCTGGTTGAGCGGATTGACGAAGCGGCCGCCGCGCTTGAGCGCGTAGTGCAGGTGGGGGCCGGTGCTGCGTCCCGTGGTCCCCACGTAGCCGACGATCTGCTTCTGGGAGATGCGCGCCCCACGGCGCACGCCGCGCCCGTAGCCGGACAGGTGCAGGTAGCAGGACTCGAAGCCGTTGTTGTGCTTCACGCAGACGGTGTTGCCGCCCGCGCCCGCGTAGCCGGCCTGGGTGACGGTGCCGTCCGACACGGCCCACACAGGCGTGCCGGTGGGCGCGCCGTAGTCCACGCCGTTGTGCGCCTTGAGGTACTTGAGGATGGGGTGGAAGCGCGAGCCGAAGCGGCTCGTCACGTGCGCGTACTTGAGCGGGCTCTTGAGGAACGCCTTGCGGGCGCTCATGCCGTCCGGCTGGAAGAAGTTCGTCGTGCCGTCGGGCAGCGAGTAGCGGAAGACGCGCTTCTTGCCCACGGACGAGCCCTCGTAGTCCGCGGCCAGCACGTTGCCGTAGCGCAGGAGCTTGCCCCGGCTCATCACCTTCTCCACGATGAGCCGCGCGCGGTCACCCTTCTGCACGTCGCGGTAGAAGTCGATGTCCCAGGCGAACACGTCCGAGAGCAGCAGCGTGATGAGAGGGTCCTCGCCCGCCGCGACCGCCGCTCCGTAGAGCGAGTCCTCGATGCCGAGCTCCACCACCGCCACGCGCGTCTCCACCTCGAACTCGCGCTTGGTGGCCACGAGCCGGTCCCCATCCCGGCGCACCTGCCACTCGTCCACCGGGCCCTGCCGGTAGTCGAAGAAGTCCAGCTCGCCGTCCCTGAGCACCACGCGGAACTGGTCCCCCACGCGGGACTTGCGGAAGTCGAACACGCCCTGGAGCGCGCTGACGAGCGCCTCCACCTGCGCGTCCGGCAGCCCCGCGACGTGCAGGGCGTGGCCCAGCGTCTGGTTGCGCTCGATGCGGCGGTTGAGGACCTTCTGGG
>JAKEEX010000403.1 GCA_022616315.1 Myxococcaceae bacterium | reverse complement strand
GTGACCTGGTCATCGTTGCCCAGCTGCCCGAGCCCGCTCCAGCCCCAGCAGCGCACCTCGGCGTCCTTCCAGGTGCAGCCGTGGTACGAGCCCAGCGTCAAACCGACGATGGAGGCCGCGCCCGCGACCTCGCTGCTTGCGTACGCGTTCTGCGCCGCCGGTGCGCCATCCCCGAGCTGGTAGCGCGTGTCCCGGCCCCAGCACACCGGCGGACCGCTGACGGGCTGTGCGCAGGCGGAGACCTCGCCAATCGCGATGGCCGCCACGCTCCCCAGAGGCGCGCAGGGAATCCCGGGGCCCGCGCAGAGCTGGCTGGGGACGTGCTGCGTGAGTCCTTGTCCGAAGTCGCCGTTGGCGAGCTGACCATTGGAGTTCGAGCCCCAGCAGCGCGCCTCACCGTCGCTGTTGATGGCGCAGCTGACGTCCGCCCCCGCGAAGACCACCGGTGATGGCGGAGCCACGGAAGTGGTGACGCCCGACACTGTCAGCGGGTTGGGATGCGCGAGGAAGTCCGGCAAGCTCCCGAGCTGACCTGCGCCGTTGGAGCCCCAGCAGCGGACGCTGCTTCCGATGCGGGCGCAGGAATGGGAGTCGCCGAGCGCCAGCTCCCACAGGTTGGTGTATCCGAAACAGCCGGCGCCTGAACCGGAGGAGCACACCGCCACCGGATTCGGGCGGTTCGCCCCCGACGTGCCGTCCCCGACCTGGCCGTAGGAGTTCTCGCCCCAGCACCAGGCTCGGAAGTCACTCCCAGTGCGGACGACGGCACAGGCGTGGAAGCCACCGACCGCAACGGACTGCACGTTGGCGAGAGTCTCGACGGGCTGCGGCGTGCTGCGATACCCGCCGGAAACACCGATGCCGAGCTGCCCGTAATAGTTGCTGCCCCAGCAGGAGAGCGTGTCGTTGGAGAGGATGGCGCAGGCGGAGGACCCAGCCTGAGAGGCGGCGAGCGCCTTCACCCCGCTGAGCGTCGGGACGCGGGTGGGGACGAAGCGGGGCTCCTCGTCCCCGAGGCCGAGCTGGCCGGAGGAGTTCTCCCCCCAGCACCACACCGTGCCATCGCTCAGCAGCGCGCACGTGAAGTCGTACCCGGCGACGACCTGCTTCACCGTGGCGCAGTCGTTCTCTCCGCAGATGCCTCCGGCGCATTGCGTGCTCACCAGGGCGGGGCATGCACCGGCGCTGCACGAGGCAGGCTCCGTGCGAACGCCCGCGGAGCAACCCTCCTGGCGACACGAGAGCGTGGGGTACGCACACGTGAGGCGCTGGACTCCGTCACACGCCCCGCCGCACATCGAACCCTCTCCGGTGCACGCCTCGCGCGCACCCCGGGGTTCTCCGGAGACCGCGACGCAGCTGCCCTCGGAGCCGGCCACGTTGCACGCCTCGCACTGCCCTTCGCAGGCGCTCTCGCAGCAGACGCCGTCCACGCAAGCGCCGCCCTCGCACACGTCGAGCGCGACACACGCCTCTCCGCGCTGGCGCAGCTGCCCGCCCTCGGGGATGCACCGGCCCTCGTCGAGACACTCCTGGTGGGCCTTCTCGAAGTCTTGGCAGCCGGTGAGCGCCAGCACGATGACCCACACCCACTGTTGCGCTCTCATGGGAACACCCCCGCCACCTGGACGCCGGAGCCGGTGGGCACGACCCAGGCCGTCACGTGCGGGCTCTCCTGGACCTCCCGCGCCCAGAGCATCATGCCGGCGCCGGCGACGAGGCCCGCGGCACCGACTCCGATGCCAACCCACCCGAGCGTCTGGTTCCTCTCGCCCACCTGCTTCAACTGGAGCGCCTGGGCGGAAGCGATGTAGCCGGGGGACGCGGTGAGCTCTCGATGGTTCGCGCTCGCGGCGAGCAGGAAGCCTCCACCCGCCAGCGCCACCGCCGCACCCCCCGCGGCCGGAATCCATGCGTAGGGGAGCAACGGCCTGTCGAACGCGCTGGGCGCCACGTTCTTCTCCCGGAGCCTCTTGAGGAACTCGGGGCTCGGAGGGGGCAGGACCCGGTTCAGCTTCCTCGCGAGCTCGCTCGAGAGCGTCCGGGCAGCGCGGTTGAACGCATCCAGCACCCGGGCCTCCGAGTCCACCCGCTCCGAGTGGCTCGCGAGCAGCCGCGCGTCCGCGGGCGCCATCACCTTCACGTTGACCTGGAACTCGTTGCCGAACCTGGCCACGTCTCCGAGCACCAGCCCGTCCACCCCGAGCGCGTTGCCCAGCTCCGCGAGGCAGCTCACGTTCTGGTCGTTGCAGCCCAGGAGCTCCTTCTGGCGCTCGAAGCCGATGAGGGTCTGGACTTCCTTCGGGGTGATGACGCGGGTGCCCCACCCGACCATCTGCTGCGCGAAGTGCTCGGTGTAGAAGTCCGCGACCCGGGCAGGAACGTTGACGGCGCTCAGCCCCACTGCCGCGAGCTTGATGGGCTCCTCGGACCGCGCGGGGGGGACCGGGCGGGCAGCAGGAGTCACAGGGAGCGTCGGCGGCGGAGCAGGTGCCGGCTTCGGTGCAGCCCGGGTGCTTCGTGCCGGACGGCTGGGCGCCAGGGCAGCCGCCCACCCCGGTTGCGCCAGCAGGGCGATGACGAGGAAACCAACCTTGTCCATGCTCCCCCCTCTGTGGGGAGCGAGACTACCAGTTCACGACCGGCTCGCACTCCACGGGGAAGTTGACGGAGCGGGCGATGAAACACCGGTGATGCGCCTTCGCGTGCAGGGCCCGCGCCTCCTCCGCCTGCTCCGGACGGGTGATGGTCATCCGGGGGCGCAGCACCACACGCGTGAAGTGGCCGGAGCCATCCGCGGTCTCCTCCATGACGCCCTGGGCGGCGTCCTCGTAGGAGGTGACGGTGATGCCGGCGTCCGCGCACAGGTGCAGGAACCACAGCATGTGGCACGCGGACAGGGACGCGACGAGCAGCTCCTCCGGGTTGTAGCGCTCCGCCTCACCGCGGAACGCAGGGTCGGAGGAGCCCGG
>JAKEEX010000402.1 GCA_022616315.1 Myxococcaceae bacterium | reverse complement strand
GCCGCTCCCGGCGACCTTCTGGGAGCGGAGCCAGTTCGTCAAGCCGCGGGACCGTGACGTGGTCTGCCACGCGAGCGCGTGGGACCTCACCTACGAGGGCGACACCCGCATCAAGATGTGCATCAAGCCCACCGAGGAGGACCTCGTCACCATCCACCACGAGCTCGGGCACGACTACTACTACCTCTATTACAACGACCTCCCGGTCCTGTATCAGACCGGCGCGAACGACGGCTTCCACGAGGCCATCGGGGACGCGCTCACGCTCTCCATCACTCCCGAGTACCTCCACCGCGTGGGGCTCCTGAAGAAGGTGCCACCCGCCAACGAGAAGAACCTCATCAACCTGCAGATGAAGGATGCGCTCGAGAAGGTGGCCTTCCTGCCCTTCGGACGCCTCATCGACCAGTGGCGCTGGGACGTCTTCGCGGGGAAGGTGACGCCGGCCAACTACAACGAGGCCTGGTGGGCGCTCCGCGAGAAGTACCAGGGCGTGGCGCCACCGGTCGCGCGCACGGAGAAGGACTTCGACCCGGGCGCCAAGTACCACATCCCCGCGAACGTCCCCTACACGCGCTACTTCCTGGCGCGCGTCCTCCAGTTCCAGTTCCACAAGGCCATGTGCGAGGCCGCCGGCCACAAGGGCCCGCTCCACACCTGCTCCATCTACGGCAACAAGGAGGTCGGACAGCGCCTGAAGGCGATGCTGGCGCTGGGAGCGAGCAAGCCCTGGCCCGACGCCCTGGAGGCCCTGACGGGGACCCGCCAGATGGATGCGGGTGCCCTCATCGAATACTTCGAGCCGCTGCGGGCGTACCTTCGTGAGCAGAACAGGGACCAGACGTGTGGCTGGTAGCCCGCTCACGCTTCGTTGACGGACTGCACCCTGGGACCTAGTTTCCTTCCCGTCGCGGGTGGCAGAGGCGCCAGCGATGGGTGGCGGATTTTCGCGCCCGTATCGAGAAAGAGAAGTGAAATGGCAACTGGTACCGTGAAGTGGTTCAACGACGCGAAGGGCTTCGGCTTCATCACCCAGGATGGTGGAGGCGAGGACGTCTTCTGCCACCACACCGCCATCAACATGGATGGCTTCCGCACTCTCACCGAGGGTCAGCGGGTGGAGTTCGAGGTGACCCGCGGCCCGAAGGGCCTGCAGGCGCAGAACGTGCGCGCGGCCTGACGCGGCACGCAGAGCGTCTCTTCGTCCAGGGGCCTGGCTCTCGACTTCGGGAGCCGGGCCTCTGTGTTTCCGAGAGAGGATGGCTGTGATGAGGCGATTGCTCTGTGTGTTGGGCCTCGCTCTGCTCGGCGCGTGCGCACATGGCGGAGCGCGACACGAGGAGGTCCGGGTGGAACGCGCTCGACCGGCGGACGTGTCCGTGGTGGTGGAGTCCCTCGTGGCCCAGCACGGGGAGCCGCATCGCGCGCGCATCGAGCAGGGTGTGCAACAGGTGGCGTCCCTCTGGCGAGAGGAGGACGGGGACCTCGCCGCCTTCGCGCGTGACGCGTTCATCGCGGATCCGGCCGAGCGCCAGGCCACCCTCGCGCGGCTTGAGATGGTGCTGGAGCAGCTCGACGGTCACCTCAACGAGATGGTGCGCGAGCTGCGCCGTCCCACGGACCTGGACCTGGGGCCTCTCCTCCCGGTGGATCCGATGCTCGCCGCGCTGGATCCGGGCGCGCATCTCACCGAGGACCTCTTCCGGAGCAAGGTGGCGTTCGTGGCGCTGCTGAACTTCCCGGTGCGCCCACTCACGGAGCTCACGGAGAAGGGAAGCGCCCTCAGCCGCGAGGAGTGGGCTGCGGCGCGTCTCACGGGACGGTTCGCGCAGCGGATTCCGCCGCGCGTTCAGCAGGCCATCGCCGAGGCGGGCGCGCGCGCCGACCTCTACGTCTCCAGCTACAACATCTGGATGCACCACCTGCTGGATGGGGAGCCGGGGCGCGCCTTTCCGCGCGGCCTCCGGCTCATCAGCCACTGGAACCTCCGCGACGAGCTGAAGGCCGCGTATGCAGACCCCGCAGGGCTGCGAAAGCAGCGCCTGATCCTCCAGGTGATGGACCGCATCGTCACGCAGACCATCCCTGCCGCGGTCATCGACAACCCGCGGGTGGACTGGAACCCGTTCACGAACACGGTCACCGCGGCGCCCCCTGACACGGTGGAGGAGGGCGCCCCCACGCGCGCGGTGGAGGTGACGGGCGCGCGGGAGCCGGACACTCGCTACGCTCGACTGCTGGAGCAGTTTCACGCCTACCGCCAGGCAGATCCCTTCGTCCCCACTGCGCCCACGGCCCTGGCCCGCAGCTTCGTCCTCCAGCGCGAGCTGACCGAGGAGCGCGTGGTCGCGCTGCTCGAGGCGGTGCTCACCTCACCGGTGGTGCCGAAGGTCGCTGCGCTCATGGAGGAGCGGCTCGGCCGCCCCCTGGGTCCACAGGACCTCTGGTTCAATGGCTTCCGTGGCGGCTCGCGCCCTCCCGAGGCGGAGCTCGACGCGCGGGTGCGCAAGCGCTACCCCGACGCGGAGGCCTACGCGCGGGACATGCCCAGGATGCTCAGGGCCCTCGGCTTCAGCCCGGAGAAGGCACGCTTCCTCGCGGAGCACATCCGCGTGGATCCCTCGCGCGGCGCGGGCCACGCGATGCCGGCGCTGCGCCGCGGGGACTTCCCCCGTCTTCGCACCCGCGTGGAGAAGGGGGGCATGGACTACAAGGGCTACAACATCGCGGTCCACGAGATGGGCCACAACGTGGAGCAGGTGTTCAGCCTCTACGGGGTGGACCACACGCTGCTCTCCGGAGTGCCGGGCAGCGCCTTCACGGAGGCGCTCGCGTTCGTCTTCCAGGCGCGAGACCTCGAGCTGCTCGGCCTTCCCGCCCCGGACGCCGCCGCGGAGCGGGAGCGGGTTCTGAACGCCTTCTGGCAGACGTGGGAGATTGCCGGCGTGGCGCTGGTGGACATCGCCGTGTGGCACTGGATGTACGAGCACCCGGACGCCACACCCGAGCAGCTGCGAGAGGCCGTGGTCCGCATCGCGCGGGAGCACTGGAACCGCTTCTATGCGCCCGTGCTCGGTGCGAAGGACAGCGCGCTGCTCGGCATCTACTCGCACATGGTCTACTACCCGCTCTACCTGGCCAACTATCCGCTCGGCCACCTCATCGCGTTCCAGATCGAGGAGCAGCTGGAGCGCAGCGGCGACCTGGGCGGTGAGTTCGAGCGGATGGCGACGTTCGGCAACGTGGTGCCGGACGTGTGGATGCAGCATGCGACGGGCGCGCCGGTCAGCGCCGAGCCTCTCCTGCGCGCCACCGAAGCCGCCGTCGCGGGCACCGGTCGCTGAAGCCCCCGAAGCAGAAGAGCGGACGGGCCCGTGGGGCCGGGTCCGCTCTTCGACGACTCAGGAGCTCAGCCGGACTACTTCGTCGGCTGGCCGGCCTGGCTCTGCGGCGGGGGGGGCGGCTTGATGGGCTGCATCAGCGGCTTCCCCGGCTGACCGGGCTGCGCGGGGCCACCCGGCGCGGGGGCCGGCGGCTGGCCAGGGGCAACCTGGGGCTGCGCCGGGAGGATCTCCAGCAGCTCCACGTCGAAGTTGAGGACGGAGTTGGGCGGGATGCCCGGGCGTCCCATGGGGCCGTAGGCCGCTTCCGCCGGGCATACGAGGCGCGCCTTGCCGCCCACCTTCATCTTCTGCAGGCCCTCGGTCCAGCAACGGATGACGCCGTTGAGCGGGAAGGTGGCCGGCTCACCACGGTCGTGGCTGGAGTCGAACTTCGTGCCGTTGATGAGCGTGCCCGTGTAGTGCACCTTCACCCGGTCGGTGGCGGCGGGCTGGGCGCCCGTGCCCTCCTGCTGAGAAACGAAGACGACGCCCGACTCGAGCTTCTGCGCACCGGGCTC
>JAKEEX010000401.1 GCA_022616315.1 Myxococcaceae bacterium | reverse complement strand
GGCGTTCGCCTACTACCGCAAGGAGGGCGTGGCCAAGGTCGTGTGCGAGGAGAAGCACATGGGCTCGCGCGCGGTCGTCGTTATCGCTCGCGATGCTGAGGCTGCGCGACGGCGCTTCGGGGTGAACTCAGGAGAGACTGGCGTCTGCTACACGCGCACCGGACGCCGCTTCTTCGCCGACCCGACGCTCGAAGCTGCGTTCCTGGCTCGGGTCAGGGAGGCGCTGGACGTCTCGGGCTTCTGGGAGAAGTTCAAGACGGACTGGGCATGTCTCGACTGCGAGCTGATGCCCTGGTCCCTGAAGGCGCAGGAACTCCTGCGCGACCAGTACGCAGCGGTGGGGGCTGCGTCGCGCGCAGCGCTCTCGGACGTAGTAGCGGCGCTAGGTCAGGCAGCGGCCCGCGGCCTGGAGGTGGGCGAGCTCTCCGCGCGGTTTGGCGAGAAGGCGCAGAGCGTGGGGCGCTACGTGGATGCCTACCGGCGCTACTGCTGGCCCGTACGCTCACTGGATGACGTGCGACTCGCCCCCTTCCACTTGCTGGCCACCGAGGGCGTGTCCCACGTGGACAAGGATCATGTGTGGCACATGGAGACGCTCGCCAACGTGTGCCGCGCTGACGAGAAGCTGCTCCTCGCCACGCCTTACAGGCTGATCGAGTTGGGGGATGAAGCTGCCGTGGCCGAGGGCGTGCGCTGGTGGGAGGAGATCACCGCGCGCGGAGGGGAGGGGATGGTGGTGAAGCCCCTCGCCTTCTCGGTGCGCGGGCGCAAGGGACTCCTCCAGCCCGCTATCAAGTCCCGCGGCCCGGAGTACCTGCGGATCATCTACGGTCCGGAGTACACGGCGCCCGCGAATCTCGAGCGCCTGCGCCAGCGCGGGCTCTCCACGAAGCGTTCGTTGGCCCTGAGGGAGTTCGCTCTCGGGGTGGAGGGCCTGGAGCGCTTTGCGCGTGGGGAGCCCTTGCGGCGGGTGCACGAGTGCGTTTTCGGGGTGCTTGCCCTCGAGAGCGAGCCGGTGGATCCACGGCTCTGACGGGCAACTCCCGAATCCGCCCCGGCCTCAGTGAAGACTCAGCCCCGGTGACTTAGCCCGCCCCCTTCAGCACCTTCAGGATCTCCTCCCCGTACAACCGCACGCGCTTCTCTCCGAAGAACGGCACCTGGGCGAGATCCTCCACGCTGCGCGGAGGCGAAGCGGCGAGCACCTCCGCGAGGGGATTCGGCAGCACCACCCCCGGCGTCACCTTCCGCTCCACAGCCTTCACCTTCCGCCACTCCGCCAGAGCGTCCTCGCGCCGCTTGCGCCCGGGGTCCGGCTTGCGTGCCACTTCCTCCACAACCAGCGTTCCGGCCTTCTGCTGCTCCTGCAACCTGCGAATGGTGGCCAGCACCTGCTC
>JAKEEX010000400.1 GCA_022616315.1 Myxococcaceae bacterium | reverse complement strand
GGACTGCCCCAGGAGTGTTCCCCTGACTCACCGCGTAGGCTCTGTGCCCCCGTGTACCGCGCCTCACAGACGGGGCACACCGCCATCTCATCGCAACCTGAAACCCATTGGCCGCCATGCCCGTGAAGGTCCTCCCAGGCGTCACCTACCGGTGCCGCTCCTGCACCCAGCTCCTCCCCTTCGACGCCACGGGGCGCGTCCCGGACGCGTGCCTGCGCCGGTGCCAGGGCCGCTGTGACTGGGTGGAGGTGGGACCCACATCGCCCGAAGTGCGCAGGCGCGCTGAGCGCGAGGGGCCTCCCGGCCCGGACGGCCTGCCGTAGAATACGGGCCCATGTCCCCCACCCGCATCACCCACGTCACCGTCGAGCCGCTCACGCTGCAGCTCACCGAGCCCTTCGCCATCGCCACCGGCGCGCAGACCGCCGCCGACAACATCCTCGTCCGTGTGACTCTCGCAGACGGCACCGAGGGACTCGGCGAGGGCGCTCCCTTCACCGCGGTGTCCGGCGAGACGCAGGCGGGTGCGCTCGAGGCCGCGGGCCGCGCGCGCGAGGTGCTCGTCGAAAGGGACGCACGCACCTGGCGCGCCCTCGCGGGGACGCTCAGCGCCGCCCTCCCCCACGCCCCCGCGGCTCGCTGCGCGCTGGAGATTGCGGTGCTCGACGCGCTGACGCGCCACCTGGGCGTCCCGCTGTGGGCCTTCTTCGGCGGGTGCGGCACCGCGCTCGAGACGGACATGACGGTGACGGCGGGGGACCGTGCACACGCGGAGGCCTCGGCGCGCGCCATCCTCGCCCGCGGCATCACCACCGTGAAGGTGAAGGTCGGCGCGCTGCCGCCCGAGGAGGACGCGGCGCGCATGGCGGCCATCCACGCGGCGCACCCCACCGCGCGCCTCTACGCAGATGCCAACGGCGGCTACACGGTGGCGCAGGCGGAGACCTTCCTCCGCGCGCTCCGGGAGGCACGCGTGCCGCTCGCGCTCCTCGAGCAGCCCGTGCCCACGGGCGACATCGAGGGGATGGCGGCGCTCTGCCGCAGCGGCGGAGTCCCCATCTGCGCGGATGAGTCCGCGCGCTGCGCGGCGGATGTCGTGCGCCTGGTGCGCGCGGATGCCGCCCACGCCATCAACCTCAAGGTGATGAAGTGCGGCGTGGTGGAGACGCTCTCCATGTGGGCGGTGGCGCGCGCCGCGGGCCTCGAGCTCATGGTGGGAGGCATGGTGGAGAGCGTGCTCGCCATGAGCTTCTCCGCCCACCTCGCCGCGGGCCTCGGTGGCGTCTCGTACGCTGACCTCGACACGCCCATGTTCATCGCAAAACACCCCTTCCGCGGGGGCTTCGTGCAGGACGGGGCGCTGCTCTCCCTCTCGCACGTCGAGCGGGGCCACGGCGTGACCCTCGCCTGACGCATCGCGTCAGGTCGCTGCGCCGTTTCAGCACGTGCCGTCCGCGTTGTGCCTGTGCCTGCGGATTTCCTATGCATTCCAGCTTTCGACGCTTCACGCGGAGGGATGCGCATGCTCAGGACACTGGCAGCAGTGGCAGCAGCGGCACTCGTGGCGTGTGGGAGCCAGCAAGGTGCTCCCGGGGAGCCGGGCACAGAGACCGGTGACGAGGGAGCGTCCGGTCAGCTCGCCCTGACGCGGGACGCGGGAGGGGTGCGGGGCACCTTCACCCGCGGGGCCGACGTGGTGGCCTTCTCCTCGCGCCAGGTGGAGGCGGGCGTCTTCGAGCTGGAGGTTCGCCTCTCGGGCATGACGCTCACCGCCCTGCTCGACGCGGACAACGGCGTGTCCACGCTGGACGGCTTCGCCAGCGAGAGCGGCACGGACACCCAGATGCTGGACGCGGACCGCGCCCTGCTGGGCGACTTCTACGGTGCGCTCAATGCGGAGCTGCCCGCGGGCGCCGCGGCCGGAGACGAGGCCCGCTACCTGCGCCGCGCGGTGGGCCAATGGGCCCAGCACCCCTCGAGCGTGGAGCTCCCGCGCCTGGTGATGGGCGAGCAGGGCCGCGGCTACACCATGCTCTGCAGCTACGCGAAGTGCGGCGGTAACTTCACGGGCGGCTGCAGCAGCTACAACTGGTACTCGTACGCGAAGCACGACTGCCAGCACGGCGGCTTCTCGGCCACCATCAACCAGCAGATTGCCCAGCTGGGGAACCACTACAGCTGCTCGGGCGACGAGTACTACCTCTCGGGCAGCACCTGGGTGTGCGGCGAGCCGGACCACTGGAGCCGCCCGAAGGTCGTGGGCAACTGCTTCGGACGGTGCGGCGGTGGGTGCGGCGGGGACACCCAGTACACGCTGGACGCCACCAACCATGACGGCTGCGTGCGCAATGGCCACGCGCTCGCGAGCGCGTACTGCGATGACCAGTTCGTCTCCGCGACTGACGACGAGCTGTTCGCGCCGGACTGTTACTGAGTGGGGAGCTCGAGGGTGCTCGGTTCCCCTCACCCTGTCCCTCTCCCACCTGGAGAGGGGAAGTTGAGGTCCCTCTCCAGGTGGGAGAGGGACCTGTTGCTCGTGGGCGTCGTGTTGCTCGCGGGGTGTCGTCCCGCGGTGACGCGGACGGAGGAGGCCACGGACGTCGTGCGCCGCTTCTTCGCCGCGCTCCCGGAAGGGAACTGCGATCAGCTCGCGCCGCTGCTCGTCACCGGTGCTGATGCGCAGCCGTGCGCGGCGGTCGTGGCGGAGCTCAACCGCCACGCGGTTCGCCTGCTGGAGGTGGAGTCCGCCCAGGAGGATGGGCGCAACCCGGACGCCATACTCGTGCGTGCGCGGCTCGCGCAAGGCGGCGTTCCGCGCGCCAACGCCTCCATCCTCCGGGTGGAGCGACAGGGAAGCACCTGGAGGCTGAGGCCATGAGGTTGAGGAGTCACCTTCTGTTGCCTGGCCTCGCGCTGGCGCTCCTTGGGGCAGGGCTCCTCGTCGTCCCGGGGCTCGCACGCCGGGAGGAACCGCCCCTCCCCACGGCGCTGGCGGTCGCGGGGACAACGTCCCCCACGGACGCACCAGCGGCCCAACCTCCCGCTGGCCCCGCTGCTCCTGCGCCGGCCCTCCCGGCATCAGCCGCCGCCACGGTGGCAACTCCCGAAGGGCCCGCCACCGTCGTCCCCCTCGCGCCAGGGGACGAAGTGCCCGCACCCGACCGGGAAGGACCTCCTCAGGAGAACGACCCCATTCCCCAGGAGCTGCCGCAGACACCCGAGTGGCGACACGGGAAGGCAGTGCACTTGGCGGCCCTTCTCGAGCGGCACCTCCAGCGACTGGAGGACGAGCTCGCGCGGGCCGAAGAGCACGACGACGCGGCGGATGCGGCGAGGCTGCGCGTCCTGATGGAGCGTCAGCGCGGACGCCTCGCCGTCATTCGCGAGGAGGCGGAGCGGCTGAGCGCCCAGGTGCAGGAGGCCACGGCGGCCAGCGTTCCTCCATGAAGGGTGCCTCCGTCCTCGCGGCGCTGCTCGCTGCGTGCAGCCCGGTTGCGTCCCCCTCCCCCGCCACCCTCGCGACGAACAGCTTGCCCGTAGTGGGCGGCACGGAGGCACCCCTGGACGCGGCGGTCGTCGCGCTCGTCGCACGTCGGACGCGCTGCGAGGAGCCCGAGCCCCTGCTGCTTTGCTCGGGCTCACTGGTGGCGCAGGACGTGGTGCTCACCGCAGCGCACTGCCTGGATGTGCTGGGCGTGGACGGACAGTACGAGGTGTTCCTCGGCGAGCAGCTGCTCCCCACCACGCAGGGACACTTCGTCCAGGTGGTGGAGGTGGCGAGACACCCGGGCTACGTGCCGGACACCCATGCGCTGGACGTGGCGCTGCTGCGTCTGGCCGCACCGGTTGCGGTGGAGCCGCTCGTGCTGCCGACAGTGGGTGAGGTGCCTGAGGTCGGCGCCACGGCGCGTGTCGTGGGCTACGGCGAGACGCGCGACGCGACGCTCCTCGCGGGCCGCCGCCGCCAGGGGCACACAGTCGTCACCTCGGTGGAGCCCGCCGCCTTCCGTGCCGGGCCGGCGCCCGCCATGAGCTGCGTCGGTGACAGCGGTGGGCCGGTGCTGGTGCAGCTCGGCGAGCGCGAGGTGCTCGCGGGCGTCACCGTCAGCGGGGACGTGGCGTGCCGCAGCGAGGCGGTCGCGGTGCGTGTGGACGCCGTGCTGGAGGACTTCGTGCGGCCGTTCCTCGCCAGCTCGCGGCCCCCCCCTCCTGCGCACCCACTCGCGCCCGAGGCCCTGTGCACCTCCACCTGTGCGGACGCGAACGACTGTCCTGCGGGGCTCGCCTGCGTACCGGACTCCGAGGGGCGCGGGCGCTGCATGCTGCTCGCGCTCCAGGAAGGCGCCTTCGGCGCGTCCTGCACGGAGGACTCCGCGTGCGGTGAGGGCAGCACCTGCGCACGGCTGACGTCCGGAGGGCCGGAGGCCTGCCGCTGCTTCACGCCGTGCAGTGTCCCCGCTCCGCCGGGTGCCGCCGGATGCACGGCCGCAGCCGGGAGCACCGCGTCGCTCGGGCTGCTCGCGCTCGGCCTCGCGCTGCGCCGACTCCGGCGCTGAGGCCTTCAGCGCTCCAGCACCCGCAGGTCCACGCGGCGGTTCAATTGGCGCCCACGCGAGGTGATGTTGGGAGCCACGGGCCTCGAGTCGCCGAAGCCCACGCTCTCGACGCGCTCGCGCGCGAGGCCCGCGCGCTCCAGTGCCTCGGCCAAGGCGCGTGCACGCGCGGCAGACAGCGCGTCACCCTCGTGCTCCTGGTTGTCCGCGTGCCCCTCGACGCGCAGGCGCTTGATGCCCTGGCGCACCATCGCATCCACGAGCAGCGCCACCATAGTGTCGGTGGGCTTGGCGGGGACGATGGCTCCCTCGAGGAACTGAAGCGCCGGCGTGAGCTCGAGCCTGCCGTCCTTCACGCGCAGACCGGGCTTGCGCGGGGCACGGGCGAGCGTGAAGCCCACGAGCACACGCGCCCGACTCTCGAGGGACACCACGCGCGTCTGGGCGAGGAAGCCCGGGGCAATCACCTCGACCGCGTAGGTGCCGGGGGCGAGCTCCACCTCCCTCGGACCGCGCGTCCCCTTCGTGGACACCTCCCGGCTCACAGCTCCCCTGACGCGCACGGTGGCCGCCACGGGCTTCTTTCCCGCAGACACTTCGAGCAGGAGCGTGGCGGGCACGGCAGGCGTCGTGTGCCTCGGCTCCTCGACGGTGGTGGCCACCTTGACCGGGGCCGATGGCCGTGCGGGCGGTGGCTCCGGGGCCGCGACGGGGGCCAGCATCTCCGGCACCACCTCGTGCACGAGCTTCATCCGGTCGTGCGGCTCCGCCGCCTCCGGCACCTGGCCCGGGATGGCGCGCACGCGCATCCGCAGCCCTCGCTGGGCATGGAACGTCACCCGGGACGCCACCCGCCAGCGGAACCCCGAGAGCGAGCTCTGGAAGACCGGCGAGCTGTCCAGATACACCGCGCGCGACTCCAGCGTGTGCGTCCCTTCCTCCACCGGAAGCCGGCGCAGACGGTGGGGGCCGGGGCGGGAGAGCTCCTCGAGCGGGAGCTGCGGCAGGGGCTTGTCGTCGAGGAGGAACTCGGCCTCCACCAGCTGCAGGTGGGGAAGCCCGAGCCCCTCGAAGATGATGTCCACCTCGGGCGCCGGGCGCTGCACCAGCTCCTGCAGCTGGCGCTCGAGCTCCGCGCGCGCCGCGTCCTCGCGTGCGCCTGCCTGCGCGCGCGTCGGCACGGCGTTCAGGAGCCCCACCAGCAAGACGAAGTGCAACGGTGATTTCACGGCCACCCCGGAAGACCCCCAGCATCGCACAGGGTGGGCCCCGAGCAGCACAGATGGCGCCCTCGGCAATGAAGGCAAGAGTAGGACACGGTGACGTCCTCTCACCCTTCCTCTCTCCCCGAGGAGAGGGGAACTTCGTCACCGTGTCGCCGACGCGGAGATACCTCCCCTCTCCCCCTGGGGAGGGACTTCGGTGAGGGGAAGCGGCTCCCCCAGCGTCAGCGGCGCGGACTGGGCCTGCGCCCACACCTCCCGCAGCGCACGGTAGAGAGGGCGCGCCGCCTCGGGCTGTGTCTCCTCACCCTCCCCATGTCGCGAATGCAGGTGGGCAAGCAGCTGGTGGCACAGCGTGGCCTGGCCTGCGGCGACGAGCGCGCGCAGCTGCGCCGGGTCGTCGAACCACAGCGTCGTGTCCATGGCCACCGCCTGCCGCGTCACCTCGAGGAGCACCTCGGAGGGCAGGAG
Source organism: Myxococcaceae bacterium (assembly GCA_022616315.1). Lineage (GTDB taxonomy): Bacteria > Myxococcota > Myxococcia > Myxococcales > Myxococcaceae > JAKEEX01. Next base: position 7,342 of record JAKEEX010000400.1, on the reverse strand, counting down.
CCACGCGGGGACTCCGCGACGTCCCTCGCGCGCGTGCGCCCGCGGCAGCGTGTAGATGAGACTCGCCACGGGCCGCTCATCGAAGCTCCCGTCCTCGTAGAGCATCGCGTAGCCGAGCCCTCGCACCCGCTTCATGAAGACGCGCGCCACCATCGCCATCAGCGACCTGAGGCGCAGGTCCACGAGCTCCGCCGCCTCCGGAATGGGCAGCCCCTTGAGGTAGCGCCACAGGCGCTCGGCCTTGCCGGGGAAGCTCGCCCGCACCCGGTCGCGCAATGTCCGCCACAGCCAGGGAAGCCCCACCCCCAATCCCGCGGTGAGCACGAGGGGCAGCCCGGTGCGGAGCAGCGCGAGGAGGCCCACGCCGTCCGGCGCACGCAGACGTGCCACCAGGTCCAGCGTCAGCACCACGGCGCTCGCCCAGCATGCCACCACGAGCGCCACGCCCAGCCGGAACGCGGTGCCGAACGTGAGACCTCCGGGTGGAGGCGGGCGCTCGAAGCGGAAGAGCGCCTCGTCCGTCTGCACGTCCGTGTCGGAGACGACGAGCAGCGCGAGCCCCGCGCCACGGGCCTGCGCGTGGAGCAGGCTGCCGATGCCCTGGTTGTCGTAGATGCCACCGTCCATCAGGGCGAGCCCCTCCGGCACCTCCTCGAGTCCCGTCCCGGGCCGCTGCCCGGGCGTCTGCCAGACGAAGTCGTCCGGGAAGTGCAGGGGCTCGAAGCCGCCGGGGAAGCAGGACGAGGCGGCCACGATGTCCGCCAGACGCACCTCGCGCGCGAGCGAGAGCGGGATGTGGACGCGGCCGTTGCCCACCTTCGCAGGCCCCGCGGCGCTCACCTGGAAGCGGAACGCGGTGCCCGTGTGGAACTCGGTGGCGTTGAAGCACAGCTCCTCGAGCGGCCCCACCGTGTCCACCAACGTCCCGAAGCGCTCCTCGCCCAGGAAGTCGGGCCGCGCATACACCGTGGCGGCGGCGGTGATGAGGCTTCGGCGCTTCGACGGAGTGGAGGGAGGCGGCCCGCGCAGCTGGACGATGGCCTCCTCGACGGCGTCCGTCTGCGCGAGCCAGGCGTGGAAGCGGCGGGCGAAGGCCGGGAACGGCTCACCCCGCGCGAGGGCCAGGGCCCACGCACACCCCGTGAGAGTCCCCCCGGAGACGGTGGACAGCGCGCGCACGTCCTCGAGCAGCCCCACCCGGTGAAGCAGCGCCAGCGTCCCCAGGTGGTAGGCGGCAGCGCGGTACCCACCTCCGGAGAACGCGAGCGCCAGGCGCCCCAGGGACCCTCGCGCGGCCACCTGTCCGCGCGTCCCTCGCGCCTCCGCCGACGCCACTGCCTCCGCGAGCTCCTCCTCCAGCGTCTCCATCATCGCGCCGTCCCTCCCCGGGGGAGGGACTCTACGCGACCCGCACACCACCCCCACACTCCGTGCCGCAGTCCGCGCTACGATGAGGCTCCTTCCGCATGTCCTCCCGTCGAGCGCTCCAGGCCTGGCTCATCGCGTGCGGTTCCGCAGCCCTCCTCCTCTCCGCGACGGCAGGCCTCCTCCTGCAGCGCCGCCCCGCGCCTGCGGTCGCCCCCGCATCGGGCGCAACCGACGCCTGCGGCCTGCCGTCCGTCGACAACGTCCGGGCCCTCCCGGGCGCCGAGGGCCCACCCGTGCTGCTGTGGGCAACCGGCGGCGTGCACCTGTACCTGGACGACGCGCCCGCCTTCAGCCCCCCCGAGGCGCCGCGGCACTTCACGGTGGGCGAGCACTCCGTGCGCCTCGAGGCGGAAGGCCATCCGCCACTGCTGACGCGGCTGCGCTTCGAGCCGTGGACGCCCGCGCTCCTGCACGCGCAGGTGGACCCGGGCATCGGCCTCACGCTGGTGCGCCTCAACGCACCCTGCACGGTGTGTCCCGCCCCCACGCGCCCGGTGGACAGGGTTCCGTATGCACCGTCCACGAAGGAGCCCACCGCGCTGCTCGGGGAGGCCGCCTCCGCGCTGCGACAGAACGCCTGGCCGCAAGCCCTCGCGGCGCTCGAGGGCGTGCCCCCGGACGCGCGCCGCAGCGCGCACTTCCTCCGCCTCGCGAGCGCCGTTCACGTGGATGCCTGGGCGCAGGCGGCCTCCCGTGAGGCGCTGGAGGCCCTCCCTGCCCGGGATGCGCGCGACCTGGCGCCGCTCCTGTCACGCCTGGACGCCCTGACCGCCGCGGAAGACGGGCGTCGCCACAGGGTGCAGCTGGAGCGCTGGAACCGCACCACGGAGCGCTTCGGCGGGCTGGTGCGACGCTTCGAGCCGCAGGTTCCGCAGGCGGTGGGCGCGGCTGCCCGTCGCCTCGAGGTCCTCACCCGCGCCTTCGAGACGAAGCACACCGCGCGCGACACGCTGGGCGCGGAGGAGGCGCTCCGGGCAGCGGAGGAGTCGCTCTCGTCCCTCGTGACGCAGCTGCGCTCCGCCCGCCCCGGGGACTGCGCGTTCCAGGCGGAGGTGGTGGCCACGGCCGCACGCTGACGGGCGGTCGGCCCGCTGGCCTCTCCTGGTGAACAGGTTGTTCGATAACCCTTAAACCTCGGAACTTAAGCTTTCGAAGTTGCGACTTTACGCTTCGCATGTGAGAAATTAGTCTTCGTCAGCATCAGCGAAGCATTTCTCCAGACGCGGAGGGACGCAATGAGACGGTGGGCGGTGGTCGCACTCCTGGCGGTGGCTGGCCTTCTGGGCATGTTGTGGCAGCCGGTGGCGCAGGCGCAGCAGGGCGGCCCGGTCAGCGGTGCGGACACGGCGTGGATCCTCACCGCCACCGCGCTGGTGCTGCTGATGACGCCCGGCCTCAGCTTCTTCTACGGCGGCATGGTGCGCCGGAAGAACGTCGTCTCCACGCTGCTCCAGAGCTTCATCGCCATGGCCGTCATCAGCCTGCTCTGGGTGGTGGTGGGCTTCAGCCTGGCCTTCGGGGACAGCCTCCACGGGCTGCTCGGCGACCCGCGCACCTTCCTCTTCTTCTCGGGCGTGGGCGGGGAGACGCACCCCGCGCTCGCGCCCACCATCCCGCTGCTCCTCTTCGCGCTCTTCCAGCTGAAGTTCGCCATCATCACCCCGGCGCTCATCACGGAGGCCTTCGCGGAGCGGGTGCGCTTCGGGGCGTACCTGCTCTTCATGGTGCTCTTCAGCCTCTTCATCTACGCGCCGCTGGCCCACTGGACGTGGCACCCGCAGGGCTTCCTGCGCGCGTGGGGCGTGCTGGACTTCGCGGGCGGCACGGTGGTGCACATGTCCGCGGGCTTCGCGGCGCTCGCAGGGGCGCTGGTGCTGGGTCGACGGCACGGGCACGAGGCGAGCGCCAGCCACGCGCCCGCCAACCTGCCCTTCGTCATGCTCGGCACGGGCATGCTGTGGTTCGGCTGGTTCGGCTTCAACGCGGGCAGCGCGCTGGGCGCCAACGCGCAGGCGACGCTCGCCTTCGCCACCACCAACACCGCCTCCGCGGCGGCGATGCTCGGCTGGATGGTGTGTGAGTGGCTGCGCGGCCGCAAGCCGAGCGCCATGGGCGCGTGCGTGGGCGCCGTGGTGGGCCTCGTGGCCGTGACGCCCGCCGCGGGCTTCATCACCGTGGGCCAGAGCATCGTCGTGGGCCTGCTGTCGAGCGCGGTGAGCAACGCGGCGGTCGCGCTCAAGAGCCGCACCGCCATCGACGACACGCTGGACGTGTTCCCCTGCCATGGCCTGGGCGGGGCGGTGGGCATGCTGCTCACCGGTGCGCTCGCGAAGGACGTGGGCCTCCTCTACGGCGAGACGCGCACGTTCCTCCTCCACCTGCTCGCGCTCGTCGTGGTGGCGGCCTTCAGTTTCGGGGGCTCATTCCTGCTCTACCGGCTGGTGGACCGCATCGTCCCCCTGCGTGTCACGCGCGCGCAGGAGGAGGAGGGCCTGGACCTCAGCCAGCACGGGGAGACGCTGGGTGACGCGCCGGTGGAGGCGCCTGCGCCGCAGGCATCCGCGCCCCGGCGCTCCGAGCGGGCTGTGCCGGTGCCGGCCTGAGGTCGGCACTGCGCAGGGACGTGGTGTGCCCGGCTCCGCCCGCTCTCCCTCACCCCTTCCCTCTCCCGGGGGGAGAGGTGGGAGGAAGGCGACGGAAGCGGAGGTCCCTCACCCGGTCCATCCCGAGCGAGAAGCCGGACACGCGCCCTCTCGCGTCGCGCCGGAAGGTGACGAGGCCGAAGTCCGGCGCGCGGAACGTGTCCGCATAGAGCGGTTCGAGCACGTAGCGCACCGCGGGGCGGCGGGTGAGCACGAGCCTGCCCTCCTCGACGGAGACGTCGTACGCCACCTCGGCCTCGTCGCTCTCGTAGCGGCCCCGCAAGCCCGCCAGCTTCTCCGGTGTCAGCGCCGGTGGAGGCGCGGGCGCGTAGGTGGAGGACTCGCCGCTGGCCAGTTCGAGGCGCAGCGCGCGTGTGTGGCCCTCACGCGAGAGCTCGAAGACGGCGCGCCCTGCACGCGCCTGGAAGACGGTTCCGGAGACGGGGACGAGCGTCCCCACGCCCTCGGCCTCCAGGCCTCCCGCCCTGGCCACCACGTTCAGCGGCTCGTGGGTGCGCAGGTTGCGGTACAGCCCTGCGCGCGCGGCCAGCACCTCGGAGGGCACCACCGTGGGCGGACCCATCCGCGGGCCTGCCGTCCCCTCCGGCGCGAGCACGTCTGCGAGGAAGACCTCCGCCACCCGGTGCGCCAGCGGCCCGGGCTTCACGTCCCCCGAGTTGCAGAGGAGCGCCACGGACAGGTGTTGCGCCGGGTAGCGCCCGAGGAACGCGCGGTAGCCCGCGGTGGCACCGGTGTGGCTCACCTCGGGGACACCGCGGAAGCGCCCAACGACGAGCCCCGCCGCGTAGCCGAGCTCACGCCCATCGTTCAGCCGCCCCTGCGCCTGCATGACCTCCACGAGCGCGCGGCCCCCCACCGTGGCGTGGACGAAGTTCTCGTTCCAGCGCAGCAGGTCCTCCACCGTCGTGAGCAGCGCCGCGTGGCCGTAGGTGTCCTCGAAGGGCATCTCCTCGTGCCACACCTCGTCGCGCGTGGAGTACGCGGTGGCGCGCCCGGGGACCACGGCGGTGTGGTCGTTCCGCCAGCGCGAGTGCGCCATCCCCAGCGGCGCGAAGATGCGCGCGCGCGTGAAGTCCGCGAGGGACTGCCCGCTGACGCGCTCGACGACGAGCGTGGCCAGCGAGTAGCCGGAGTTGCTGTAGAGGTACTCGGTGCCCGGCACGTAGTTGAGCGCGCGCTGTCGCCGCACCACGTCCAGCACGTGCGCGTGTGTGTAGGCGCGCGAGCCGCGTGGCCAGCCCCCGGCCTCCACGACGGTGCCCCAGTCCCTCAGGCCGCTCGTGTGGTGCAGCATCTGCCGCAGCGTCACCTCGCCCCCCGGCCCCTTCAGCTCCGGGAGCCAGGTGCGCACCGGCGCGTCCAGCTTCAGCCGCCCCTCCTGCACGAGGAGCATGACCCCTGCGGCCGTGAACTGCTTGGAGACGGAGCCGGCCTCGAACACCGTGTCCGGAGTGATGGGCACGCCCAGCTCCAGGTGGGCCAGGCCGTACCCGCGCGAGAGGACGACCTCGCCCCTGCGCGCCACCGCAACGGCGCACCCCGGCGAGCCCGGGACGCGGAAGGGCGCGAAGAGGCCGTCCACCTCGAGCGCGCGCGCGACCCGCACGGCCGCCTCCGGACCGGGCCCCTCGCTCGGCGCGGAGGAGCTCCCCGGAGGCACGGCGCCCGCGGCGAGTGGAAGCAAGGCGGAGGCGAGGAGGAAGCGCACGAGCAGAGCGGGCATGAAGAGGCGCTTGGGCAGCGTAGCGGAACGGGTGGAGCGGGCCTAGAGAGGCTCCTCGCGTGACTCCGCGTCCCTCCGCTCGCGCGTCAACAGGCCGTCGAGATTGCCGGGGCGCACCCGCGTCACGCGGTCGTTGGCCACCGTGAAGACGCGCTCGCCCAGCCGCTCGCGGCACGAGGGGACGAGGTGGAAGAGCTCGGTCGTCGGGCCTCCTCCGGTCCCTCTGAACCACGTCGCGCGCACCAGGCAGCTGCCCAGGGCCTGCACCAGCTCCCGCCGGGGCGTGCCCACCTTCACCTGCTCGGCGCGCTTCGCACCCGCGGCGGTGGTGGGCGCTTCGCCCTTCATCTGCAGCGGTCCACGCGAGCCCTCGAGCACGACGGACTCGTCCGGCTCACGTCCGCCCTCCTGGGCCTTCAGGGCCAGGCGCCTCTTGGCCCACAGGTAACGGCTGTAGCGGTGGGCATCCTCCGCCTGGGGGCCACCCTCGGCGAGCGCGTCCAGCTGCTGCAGCACGGAGTCCAGCGATGGGTCCGTGTACGCATCCTCGCCCTTTTGCTCCTCCAGGGTGCGCACCTGGGCCCGCAGCGCCTCCAGCGTGACGCGAGGAGCCTCCTCCTCGGACGCGGTGCGCCCACAGGCCCCGAGCGTCAGGGCCACTCCCACCAGCACCACACGCACCGTCACGGCACGCACGCCGCCACCTCCTGAGAATGCCTGCACACGTGCTCCTGCGGGGACAGCTCCAGGTGGTAGCTGGCCTGCATCAGGTCACGCTGAACATTGCCGCGCACCATGAGAGGGTCGGCGCCCGGCTCGGCGAGCACCATGCCGGTGACGACCTTGCCCTGTCCGATGGCCACCACCTTCGTGGGAGACGTGGGAGGAACCAGGACGTTGCGCGCCTGGTAGCGCGTGTCCACACCGAAGGACATGAGGCACGTGTCGTCGCCCGAGAGGAGCTCGCCCTGGATGAGGCGACTCGTCTGGCTCCCCGCGCCGCCGCACAGCGGGCCCGAGCTCCCCGGCCTGAGCGTGTTCCACGCCGCGCACAGCCGGACACCGTCGAAGCCCTGGATGATGGTGGCCGCCGACGCCGTGCGCTCGTCCATCGCGTCGTAGCCCATGTACCAGCCCTCATCCGAGTCCGACGCCAGCGAGGCGCTCGGGGTGCTCACCGTTCCGAGGGAGTGGAGGTCGGACTCCGACAGGCGCGCGGTGTCGAAGGCGGTCGCACCCGTCGCATCGTTGAACACGCGGTTTGCGGGTCCTCCGCCGAAGCTGTGCACCTGGTAGAAGCGGTGCGGCGTCTGGCTCGACACTATCGACGTCCGCCAGTCCACGAAGCCGTCGTCGGCCTTCAGCGTCTGGCCCGTGCACTGGAGCACGCCGGTGCTCGACGTGACGCACCCCTCGCGCACCACCCGGTCGAGGACGGTGGTGCTGCTCGCGGTCGTGTCCGCTGTCGGGCACTCGGACACGCGCATGGAGAGCGTGAGCGCCTGGTCCCTGGACGCGTCCGTGCACG
>JAKEEX010000399.1 GCA_022616315.1 Myxococcaceae bacterium | reverse complement strand
CCGCGAAGGTGAAGTTGGACGACAGGTGAATGGCTGGAACGACTGCGCCGAACTGCGTGTCGTGCTCCAGGCCGGCGCGAACTGCTCTCGTCTTGTCTGAGGACATGTGCTTCTCCGGCCCACTGGAAACACCACGGAGAAGCCTTGTGTCGGGTCCCTGCCAGCGCGACGCGCTGGTTTTCCCGAGCACTCATCTTCCGGTGGACCGAGGAGGTCCCCGTGGGAGTTGGCACCTTGCACAGCGGGTAAGGCTGGCAGGTTGCCCCGGCGTCTTCGGGCCCATCCCTCGGCCGGTCTCAATGAGGTGCGCGACGAATAATCTGCGCGGGCGGCGCGCGTCAAGCCCGGGGGCGCACGGTCACTGGGCGGTACTGAAGCGTTACCCCAGGATCCCACGACGAGTTGCGATCTCCGTCGCGATGCCAATCGTCTCGGCGAAGAGGCTGGCGCTGAAGACCGTATTCGTGCGGTGCCTCGCCTTCACGCGTCGCATCTCGGATCTCAGGAGCCGTGTGAGCTCGCGGAGGTCCTCGATGGCGGGCGTCAGCGCGGCAAGAGGCCGAAGGCCTTCGTTCGGGTTCTCTGGACGCGGCTGAGGTCGTGAAAGGACGCCCCGCAGGAATCGATGACCTCCACGAGCCGAGCGAGACGCCCCGTTGAGACCGGGAGCTCCATGACGCAGCGGGGCCTGCGGCCAAAGGCCACAATTCCCGCGACGAGCGCGAGAAAGAGTGGCTCATAGGCGGCGTCGAACGGCGCGTTGATGAAGACGCTCTCGAGACGCGAGTGATGTTCGCGCGCAGGGCGCGTTCGCGGACGACCACGCTGATGGGGATTCACCTGCTGGTCACGGCCTTCGGCCGGCGCGCAGCGCTGGGAGCCCGTCGGACAGGCGCGTCTTTGGTGATGATCCCATGTGCAATCAGGCGCGCCCGGATGGCCCGCATCTGCTTGTCGCTGATGCCCGCCGCCTTGCGGATTTCCTCGCCGGTGGCAGCAGGTGCCCAGTGCTTCTTGAAGGGGACGAGGGCGGGCCGCTTCTTCGTCGCAGGCATAGGGTGAAGATAGCCGCGCGGTCCCGGCAGCGCAAACCCGCCCGCCCCGTCGGACATCTCCCAAGCGGTTGATTTTCTATCGGATTTCATCGCGGATCGACTCCTGTGGCATCTCGAACTCCAGCACGCTGGACGGGCGTCACTCAGGGCTCGCGCTGACCCGTTCCAGCGCCGCCCCGTTGCCCCCGGCGAGAAAGGCAAGCCCCCAGCGATCCGACGGCCAGCAGTGCCAGCCCGTCGCTGAGCCCTCTGGCCTGGAGGAGGTGCCCCGCCATCAGCCCAAGGCACGATGCAGCAGTCATCCCCATCAGCAGCTTCTCCGTCATGGTCCCCTCCCTCGTCCTCTCTCAGTCGAACAAGCCCTGCAGGTAGAAGCGCCCGTCGCGTCCGTCGCGGTACACCCATGCAAGCCCCAGTCCCTCGAGGTGCACGCGGTAGTAGTCCCGGCTGAAGCCGCCGCCGCGCCACCACTCCCCGCCCAGACGCTCCGGTCCGGCCAGTCCGGACGCGCGCCGCCAGCGCCCTTCCACACGCGCTCCCGCGAGCTCCCCGCCCACGCCCAGCGCCACCTCGAGCGGCGCGGGCTGCGGCAGCAGACGTGCGGGACGCTCGGCCAGCGCCGCCTCCACCTCCCGCGTCTTCTCCGCCGTCTCCCCGCCCAGCTCCGCCAGCAGCCCCTCGGGGCGCGCGGGAGGCCGGAAGGCGCGCGGGCGCACGGCGGCCTCCGGGCGGTGCACCCCTTCCACGCCCGCGGCGAAGAGGGCTTCCTCCCCGAGCGTGGTGGCCAGACGCGAGAGCACCACCTCCAGCGCCGCATCTCCCGCGGGCCCATCCCCCAGCACCAGCTGCTGCCCGGGGTCCGCGCAGTCCTCGTCCATACGTGCGCGCAGGCCCACCACCGGGCGCTCCAGCGTGAGCCCCTCCAGACGGTGGCGCGCCAGATCCAGCAGCAGCTTCGCCTGCGCCGTGGGGCGCGCGAGGGACAGCGCCACCTGTGCCTCGCCCGAGGGCTCCAGTCGGAAGGCCAGGGTGAGACGCACCGCCGCACGCCGACGCCCCGACAGGCGCGCGCACAAGCGGTCCACCAGCGTCTTGAGACCGAAGAGCACCGGCTCCAGCGACTCGGCGGGCCAGTCCAAGGATAGCACCTCCTCGAGCACCTCGGGCAGCGGCGTGGGCACGAAGCGCGAGGGCTCCTCGCCGCGCGCCATCCGGTGCGCCCGCAGCGCCTCCGCACCACCACGCGCCACCACGGCCGTGGCCGGGAGCGCGGCCACCTCGCCCAGCGTGGCGAGTCCCAGCGCCCGCAGCGCCTCCAGGCGCCCCGTCTCCGCGCCCTCGAGCGCGGACAGCGGCAGCGGGGCCAGCGCCCGGCCCCCCTCCCCCGACGGCACCACCTCCGCGCGCCGCACTCCGAACCGGGCCAGGGCCCGCGCGGTGAAGGCTTCATCCGCCACCACCACGCGCGCCCGCCACCCCTGCGCTGCGCATGCTTCCACCACACGCGCCGCCCACGTCTCCTCGCCCCCGCAGAGCCCCGCAGCGGACGCGTCCAGCCACAGCCCCTCCGGCGCATCCAGCTGGAAGGCCGGCGCGAGCACCAGGAGTGCTTCTCCGAGTGAGAGGAGCGCCGCAGCTTCGGCCGCGAACGCGTGGGGGAAGTGCGAGAGCCCCGCCACCAGCGCGGAGGCCGCGGTGAGCGTGCTCCCTGGACGCACGCCGGCCTTCAGCGCCGCCGTGGAGGCGAACGCCACCCGCCGCTGTCCGCGCACCTCCTCCACGAGCACGAAGGGCTGGCCCGCGAGCGCCGGTGCCTCGAGCACGCGACGCTGCACGGGGAAGCGCGGGAGATGGACGTAGGCCAGTCGCACGCGTTCTCCTCAGTGCCTCGCCCCGAGCCCGAGCGCCGCGCCCAGCGAGGGCAGCGCCCGGTCCCGTCCCGGCCGTCCCCCCATCACGCCGCAGCCGTTGCGCTCCACCGAGGTGCGCACCCGCTGGAAGCCCTGATCTCCTCCTCCGAGCAGCTCCCGTGGGTGCATCCCCGCCGCCACATGCCCACGCGCGGCCGCCAGCGCCGGGTAGAGCGCCTCCCAGGGCACGAGCGCCCCAGCGCCCATTCCCCCCTGCCGGCTGCGCACCACCTCCACGCGCAGACCCGAGAGGCCCTGCGCCTGGGTGCGCACCCGCAGCATCCCGTCCCCCGGGGCCTCCGGCGCGGTGAGCAGGAGCAGCAGGCTGCCGCCCCGGAAGGCCGCGTCCGCGAGCTTCTTCCCCTCCGCCAGTGCCAGCCGCGCCCCCGTCTGCGTGAGGTCCAGCACCACGCACGCGAAGGCGCCGCTGCGCGCCAGCTGCACCGCGGTCCACACCAACTGCTTCACCTCCCGCGGCCGCACGATGAGCAGCCGCTCCAGGTCCACGCCCATTGCCGCCGCCGCGGGTGGGTAGAGCTGTCCGGGCCCATCCACGTACGCGCACAGCCGCCGCTCCCGGTGCGCCGCCGCCACTGCCCTCAGCGCGAGGCTGGTGCGCCCGCTGGCCGCCTCTCCGCACAGCTCCACCGCGCTCCCCAGCGGCAGTCCCCGCCCGGGCAGGAGTGCGTCGAACGGCGCCACCCCCGTGCGCAGCGTCGCCAGGTACGCACGCGGCGCCGCCTGCAGCTTGCGGATGCGCTCGCGCAGCTGTTCCAACACCTCCGCCGTCCCCTCTGTCCTCTCCGCTGCCGCACCCATGTCCCCTCCGCACCTCGCTCGCGCGGCAGCCCTTCATTGCTGCACGCGCGTTCAGTATGCAAGAGGGTCTGACATCCTCCCGGAAGGACGGGGGAAATGGGCCCGTGCGGCCCGCTCAAGAGGCGTGCCAGCGGGCGGGGATGCGGAGGTTCAGAGTCCCCACAGCAACGTCAGCGGAACCTGGACGAGCCATCCCGACAACAGCCACCAGACGGGCCTGACGCGCTCCCGCTGCCCCTTGCTGCCCCAGTACGCGACAGCGAGCAGGAACGGCGTTGCCCCCAGGTAACTCCAGAAGGCGATGAACGACACCCCGTCGAGCCACCCTTTGGTCAGCAGCCATGCCGCCGCGGGCCAAACGAGAGCGCTCACCATGGCGAAGAGCCAAAAGAGTGTGAGGCCCCACGCGACAGAGAAGGCACTGCCCCAAGCCACGCTCCGCGCGTTCACAGTCAGCCTCTCCGGATGCGTCCCAGGCGAACCGGACCTTCTGGGAGCGGGACTCCGGAGCACCGTACCGGACTCCCGATGCACAGGAGAAGTGACCTTGAACGCCGTGGAATGGGGCTCGTGTCAGCCGCGCCATGCGTCAAGCCGTGCAGCGCGTCCAGATGCGCGTCCAGGTCCTCGTCCCGGGTGACACCTCCTTCGGTCAACGGTGTTCCGATCGCGGAGGGCAACGTCTTGCCCCGGCAAAGAGAGAGCACGGAGGCTCCTGCATGGAAGCCACGCTCAAGCGCGCAGTCGTCTCTTCGCGACACGGGAAGTACGGGGGCAGGATGACCCTCGGCTATCGGGACATAGAGCTTCCACCCGACGCCATCGTCTCGGTCACCCGGGGCGAGAGGTTCAGCCTCTGGCGGCTGCTCATCAACTCCATCGCCAATCAGCTCGTCCTCAAGCAACTGCAGAAGAACCCCCACCTGCTCTACGCAGAGCTGACCGGGGGCCTGGACGAGATGGGCGGCCAGACGGTCACGGTCTGGCGGGCCAAGGAGATGGTCCCCTTCCGCGACAGCGGCGCCCACGGCTGGGCACTGAAGTACCTGAAGTGGGTCATCTTCGGCGGCAGGGTCGAAGCGTACTTCCTGACGTGGAAGGCGAACGGACGCATCCCCACGACAGAGGAGGCACGCACCCTGGTCAAGGCGCACGGGAGAGGCGTCCGTGGTGGCAAGCCCTTCCAGCAGGCCTCCCGTTTCCAGTGGGGACCAGACCCGTCTCTCAGGACCGGCAGTGGCTCGGAATGAGGAACCCCGTCAGGCCACGCCACGCAGCGCCTCGAGGAGCGCCTCCAGGTCCTCGTCCCGCGTGAGCGGGTTGATGAGGGTGACGCGCAGGAACACGCCGCGCGGCAGCCGCGTCTGCACGAGGTAGAAGTCCCCGCGCTGGATGACGCGCTCGCGCAGGCGGGCCTGCAGGGCGTCCAGCTGCTCCGCGGCCACGCCGCGTGGCGTGTGGCGGAAGCAGACGATGTTGCAGTCGGGCCGCACGGCGAGCTCGAAGTCTCCGCTCGCCTCGAGGCGGTCCGCGAAGCGGCGGGCCTGGTCGTACGTCTGCGTGACGTAGTCGCCGAACGCGCGCGTCCCGAGCACGCTCAACGCAACGTACACTTTGAGCGCCATCATCAGCTTGGTGCACTCGAGGGTGCGCAAGCCGATGTCGCTCCACGGCCTCGGATCGTCACCGTGGTAGAGGTACGAGGCCTCCTGCGAGAAGGCATCGAAGGAGCGCGCGCCGTCCCGGAAGAGGACCGCCGTGACGAGCGCCGGCATCAGCATCATCTTGTGCGCGTCCCACACCACCGAGTCCGCGCGCTCGATGCCCTTCAGCTGCGCGCGGTACTTCGGGCTGAGCGCCGTGGAGGCGCCGTGCGCGCCGTCCACGTGAAACCACAGATCGTGGGCCTGCGCGAAGTCCGCCACCGCCTCGAGCGGATCGAACGCGCCGGTTGCCGTGGAGCCCGCGCTCCCCACCACGGCGATGGGATGCCTTCCCGCGCGACGTGCTGCCATCAATGCACCCTCGAGCGCATCTGGCCTGAGACGAAAGGAAGCGTCCACGGGCACCGGCGTCACTCCCCCCTCGCCCCACCCCATGATGCGCGTGGCGCGGGAGACGCAGTAGTGCGCGGACTCCGGCACGAGCACCGTGAGCGGCGGGCCTGCGTGTGCCCCTCCATTCCACGCGTCGTACCCCGCCTTCGCCTGGCGCGCGGCCAGCAGTGCCGTGAGGTTTCCCGCGGAGCCACCCGACGTGAACACTCCGCCCGCTTCCGCGGGTAGCCCGAGGAGATCCGCCATCCACCGGAGCACGTTGCGCTCCATGGCCGAGGAAACCGGGCCCATCTCGTAGACGGCCCCGCCATTGTTGAGGAGCGCGGAGACCATGTCACTCAGCGCGGCGAGCGGAAGCGGCGCAGTCACCTGATGCCCCACGTAGCGTGGGTGGTGCAGGTGGTTGGAGCCGGCGAGCACCCGGTTCATCAGCGCGAGGAAGTCTCCGGACGGCTCCTCGGGAAACTGCGCGGGAAAGCGCTCGACGTTGGTGGACGGCGGCACCCAGGGGAGGACCGGCAGGTCGTTCGCACCGGTGGCGCGCGCGAGGTACTCGGAGAGCTGATCCACCAGCTGGTGTCCGAGCTCGCGGAATGTCTCAGGATCGTACGCAGCGAGGAGGTCGCGGGACGGGGGGCTCATGTGGGGCGGCACGCTAACGCCCACGCATGGAGCGCACATGTCTCGGATTCAGTCTCGGGGAGCGCGGTTCTGGCTGTGACGCAGGGACTTGGCTTCGCCCCAACCCCCTCACCCTGTCCCTCTCCCAGAGGGAGAGGGGACGTTGGCGTGCGGGGGGAGACTTCACGTCGCGCAGAGCAGCTTCAGCTCCACCTTCTGGTCGTCGTAGCGACGCGGGCAGCTCTCCAGGTCGAACTGGATGCGCCCCTTCTGGCCCGCGACGGAGGGCTCCACCCACGTGATGCCGCCGTTGGCCGTGGTGCACATCTGCACCGTGCCATCTCCGCGCGTCAGCGCCACCTGCAGCAGGCTCGGGTCCGGCAGGTTGCTGACCTCGAGTGACTGGTTCTCGTTGGCGATGCCGGCGATGTTGATGAGACTGCCGTGGTAGTCCGCCCTGCCCTGCCCATCCGCGCGGCAGATGGAGTCGAGGTTGCGCAGGCTCGGGTCGAACGCCGCGGCCATCTGGCGGTGGCGCGCTCCCGGACCGTAGCTCGTCGGGCAGTCCACGTTGTGCAGCACGCCGTCCACCACCACCGGCTCGGTGCGCTTGTCGGTCGTCGCCACCGGCGCGATGGAGGCCCAGAGCACGGTGCGCGGTGCCCCCGTGGAGTCCGTCAGCGCCCGGAACGCATTCACGTAGTCGGAGACGGGCGTCAACTTGTCCGCCTGATCCGCGCAGTAGTCGTGGCTCTTGTCCGCGCCAATCACCACCTGCGGCGGACGGGCGCGCTCGCTGCAATCGTCCTCGTCCGTCACGATCACCACCAGCAGGCGGGCCTCGTCGCGAAGGAATCCGCCGTTGCCGCCAGAGGTCGTTGGGGTCCCGATCAGCGGCGGTGTCACCGCGAGGAGCGCCGCCTCGAACGCGGTCTCCTGCCCACTGCCGACCACCCCGCGCTTGACGAGCGCACGGAAGCGCTCGACCAGCTGCGGATCATCCCCCTCGAGAAAGCGCGGCGCGTTGGCGGGCACGGTCCCATCTGCGTCCGGCACCGGCTGCAGGTGGCCGGCCTCCTGGGCGTAGCTCGCCGTCTCGAGCGTGGGTGGGCCACTCGCGGACTCGGCGTACAGGTACACGGAGGTCGTCACCACACCGACCCGGAAGTCCTGCGTCAGCCCTCCTCCTGCCCTCAACGCCTGCACGAAGGCCGGAAGCTCGGTCGCCACCCCGTCCTGCTCCTCCGTCATCGAGTTGGAGTTGTCGATGACGAAGAGGATGTCCGTCTTCTGGGGCGAGAGTGATGGAGCCTCCGTGAGGCACTGTCCCGGGATGCCGGTCCCCTCCTCCTCGGTCGGGGAGCGACACGCTATGCTCCCCAGGAGGGCCAGCAGGCTCAGGGTCCGAACGCCACGTCCGAATGGAGACGTCATGGCCGGCAGTCTGCCACTCCTGGCCCGAAAAGCGGAGGAGCGGAGCGCACGCCCCCTTGCACACCACCCGTCCCACCCTGCCCGGGTGGACAGGTCCCGCCTCGCCGTCTGGCGCGCCGCCCCGACCCCTCTCCCGTGGCCTGCACGAGGAGCAGCGTCTTCGGCGCGACGACGGGAGCAAAAAGCCCAGAGGTCTGTTTGCGCACATCCCCCAGGTGGTTACGTTGAGTCAAACGCCCGCGCAGCTGTCGTCCTGGCAACCGGGCTCGACGCAAAGACGAACGGAGCAGACACTTCATGTCCGACGAAAAGAAGAAGGGTCAGGCTGCCACCGCGCTGCCCACAGCGATGGCTCCCCCGGGCCTGATCAACAAGGAAGACATCCCCCAGGTGCTTCCGATCCTGCCGCTCCGCAACTCCGTGTTCTTCCCCGGCGGAGTGCTCCCGCTCGCGGTCGGTCGTCAGAAGACCATCGCCCTCATCAAGGACGCCGTGCGCGATGACCAGGTCATCGGCGTGGTGACGCAGCGCCGCGCGGAGGAGGAGGACCCGGGTGCCTCCGACCTCTACTCGATGGGGACCGTGGCCCGCATCGTCAAGCTCCTGAAGATGGGCGAGGACAACTACTCGCTCGTCGTCCAGGGCCTCGCGCGCTTCCGCGTGGCGGATCTGGTCCAGGAGACGCCGTACCTCAAGGCGCGCGTCGAGGCCGTGGAGGACAAGACCTCGGCGGAGAACGTCGAGGTGGAGGCGCTCGGCATCAACCTCAAGAAGCTCGCCCGCGAGGTCATCGAGCTCATGCCGGAGCTCCCCGCTGCGGCCACGGAGCTCGTGGAGTCCATCACCCACCCGGGCCACCTGGCGGACCTCATCGCCGCCAACGTGGACGTGCCCATCGAGGAGAAGCAGGCCGTCCTCGAGACGGTGGACCTCAAGGCGCGGATGAAGCTCGTGCTCGAGCTGCTCAACCGCAAGCGCGAGATCCTCAAGCTCTCCAACAAGATCGACTCCGCCGTGAAGGGCGAGATGTCGAAGACCCAGCGCGAGTACTACCTCCGCCAGCAGCTCAAGGCCATCAAGGAGGAGCTCGGTGAGATGGGCGAGGAGGAGGAGGAGCTCGACGAGCTGCAGGAGCGCCTGAAGAAGGCGGGCCTCCCGCCCGACGTGGAGAAGGTGGCCACGAAGGAGCTCAACCGCCTGAAGACCATCCCGGCGGCCTCCTCGGAGTACACCGTCGCGCGCACCTACCTCGACTGGATCGCGGACCTTCCGTGGGCCAAGCAGTCCGAGGACAACCTGGACATCGAGAACGCGCGCCAGGTGCTGGACGCGGACCACTACGGCATCAAGAAGGTCAAGAAGCGCATCCTCGAGTACCTCGCCGTCCGCAAGCTGAAGAACGACATGCGTGGGCCCATCCTCTGCCTGGTGGGACCTCCTGGCGTGGGCAAGACGTCGCTCGGCCAGAGCATCGCGCGCGCCACGGGCCGCAAGTTCGTGCGCCTGTCCCTGGGCGGCGTGCGCGACGAGGCGGAGATCCGCGGCCACAGGCGCACCTACGTGGGCGCGCTGCCGGGCCGGTTCATCCAGTCCATGAAGAAGGCCGGGACCAGGAATCCAGTGATGATGCTGGACGAGATCGACAAGCTCGGCGCGGACTTCCGCGGGGACCCCTCCGCGGCGCTGCTCGAGGTGCTGGACCCGGAGCAGAATAACTCCTTCTCCGACCACTACCTGGACGTGCCGTTCGACCTGTCGAAGGTGCTCTTCATCGCCACGGCCAACCAGCTGGATCCCGTCCCCGGTCCGCTCCGCGACCGCATGGAGATCATCGAGCTGTCCGGCTACACCTTCGAGGAGAAGCAGAACATCGCGCGCATCCACCTGGTGCCCAAGCAGCTCAAGGAGCACGGGCTGACGGCGGACCACATCACGATTACGGACGACGCGCTGCTCACGCTCATCACCGCGTACACGCGCGAGGCCGGCGTGCGCAACCTCGAGCGGCGCATCGCGGACGTGTGCCGCGCCGTCGCGGTGGAGGTGGCCGGAGGCAAGTCGGAGAAGCAGGAGATCACCCCCGAGCGCGTGAAGGAGATGCTCGGCCCCGAGATGTTCTACTCGGAGGTCGCGGAGCGCACCGAGGTGCCGGGCGTGGCCACGGGCCTCGCGTGGACGGCGGCGGGCGGCGACCTGCTCTTCATCGAGGCCACCAAGATGGCTGGCAAGGGCGGCATGACGCTCACCGGCCAGCTGGGTGACGTCATGAAGGAGAGCGCCACCGCGGCCCTCTCCTACCTGCGGAGCAAGTCGGACAGCCTGGGGATCAACCCGAACTTCCTCGAGAAGACGGACATCCACCTGCACTTCCCGGCCGGCTCCATCCCGAAGGACGGCCCGTCCGCGGGTGTCACCATCCTGACCGCGCTCACGAGCCTGATGACGGGCATCCGCGTGCGGCACGACACGGCCATGACCGGCGAGGCGACGCTGCGGGGCCTCGTGCTTCCCGTGGGCGGCATCAAGGAGAAGGTGCTCGCGGCGCACCGCGCGGGCATCAAGCGGGTCATCCTGCCGGAGCGCTGCCGCAAGGACCTCGTGGACGTGCCGGACCAGGCGAAGAAGGAGCTGGAGTTCATCTTCGTCAGCCAGATGGACGAGGTGCTCCGGGCGGCGCTCGAGAGCGATCCGTTCACCGCGGCCGGCGCCATCCCGCCCAAGCCCGAGGCGCCTCAGCCGGAGGTCCGGGCGTAAGACCTCCGGCCCCACGGCCGGAACGAGTGGAGACACACGCGGGCGGGAGACTCCAGGCGAGGCTCCCGCCCGACGTGTTTTCGCACGGGTGCGAAGCCGAACGCGTCCGCCAGCTCAGGTCCCGACGCGGACGTTTCCGTGCAGGTTGCGCAGCAGGTTCAGCAGACGGAGCGACGCGTGGAGACTCCCCTGGACCTCCCAGGGATCGATCCGGTCGCCGCCGTTGGTGAACTGGGGCGAGAGCACGAAGACGCGGACCTTCGCGCGCGCGAGCATCCCGTGAAAGCGCGAGTCGCGCAGGAGCCCCTTCGTCAATGCCAGCTGTGGCGAGGGCTGGAAGTAATCCAGGTCGAGTGACACCCAGTCCGCTCCGGTCGCACCGGGACGCTCGAGCGCGCGTTGCCACGGGAGGTCCACCGGGTCCACGTGCCATGGCACGCGGGTGGAGGCACCCACGTCCCTCCCCGTCATGTCGGGTGTTCGCTCTGCCTTCGCCGTGGTGAAGACGACGTCCGTCTCCTTCAGCATGGGCGCTGAATCTCCGGGTCTCTTGAGGCCCTCGAGGAGGCTCCACCACGTGGCCGCCTGCGGGGGTGTGCGAGACTCCAGGAAGCTGTCCTTGCACCAGTCGGAGTGGCGGTCCGCGTGGAAGAGCGCGCGCGGCAGCTCGCCCGTGGTCCGGTAGTGGTAGAGCGCCACGTCCAGCATGTGGTGGTCGCGGAGCAGGTAGTCCACCTGGCCGGAGCGGCCGTCGCGCAGCACGAGCACGGTCCCGCGAAGCGCGGCGTCGACGTCGTGCATCGGGAGCGGGCTGCACCAGGCGCGCTCCTCGAACGTGAGCTGCTGCGCCGCGTAGGGTCTCTCGCCAGCCCCTCCGACCACGTCCTCAGGCCCCGACCAGCGCTCGATCCGCTGCTCGAAGCGCTCCGCCTCTCCCGGACCGAGCACCTCGCGCGCGACCCTGCGGATGTCGCTCCGCGTGCCCACCGCAGGCACGGCGGGCGAGAACGCGTCGTCCGGTCCGGTCGCGGTCGCGACCGCGCGGAGCTGGAACGCGTAGTCACCGTCAACCGGCCTCTTCCAATCGGTGTAGCGGATCAACATGTGGAGCGGATCGACCTGTGCGGTGGTCCCCGGAGAACGGCGGGGCTGGCGCGAGAATGCCGGGGCCTTGAGCTAGGCTGCCTGCTCATGACGCCGGAGCAACGCGCCGACACGGAGGCTCGCGCCGCACGTGCCCTTCGCCGGGGGGACATCTCGGACGCGCTCTCCCTGCTCGAATCCCTCGCCAATGCCTTCCCGGACGATGCCGCACTGGCAGCCCGTCTCGCAGACCTCCGGGGCACGGTCCAGCCCGAGGAGCTCCTGTCGCCGCGGACCGCTTCCCGGGACGAGCCCCTCCAGCCACACCTCCCTTCCACCCCCGAGCAGGAAGGCGAGCGTCTGTTCGCCCTCGGGGACTTCGCGGGAGCGGCCGCCGCGTACCGCCGCGCGCTCCGGGAGCGCCCCCACAGCCAGCTCATCCAGGAACGCCTGGTGGAGCTGGTCCAGCTCGCTCAGGTGGCACCCCGCCACTCCCCGACGGACGCAGCGCTTCCCGAAGCCCCCGAGGAACGGCTCGTGGCCCTGCTGGACCGCATCTCTGCGCGCCGCCGGAGCCACTCCTGAGCGCGCTCGCCTGCATGGCCGGGAAACGCTCGCCTCCCGTCCGTCCGTCATTGCGCCTCGACGCGTCGCCTCCATAGACTCGGACGCCGCTGTCATACTTCTCGGTGTCCCACCGTGACATCCGCGCCCGGAAGGACAGGACGATGAGACTCGGTGTACTCACAGGTGGTGGTGATTGCCCCGGGCTCAACCCGGTCATCCGCAGCGTGGTGAAGCGGGGGGTGCTCGAGCTCGGGTACGAGTTCGTCGGCATCGAGAACGGCTACATGGGACTGGTGGAGCCGGACCTGGCGTACCCGCTCACCCGGGACGCCGTCCGCGGCATCCTCCCCAAGGGTGGCACCATCCTCGGCACCTCCAACCGCGCCAACCCCTTCCAGTACGCGGTTCGCGAGGGTGGCCGGTGGGTCGAGCGCGACCTGTCGGACCGGGCTCTTGCGCGCGCGCGGGAGCTGGGGCTGGACGGCCTCATCGCCATCGGGGGGGACGGGACGCTCTCCATCGCCCACCGGCTCCTCGAGAAGGGTCTGAAGGTGGTGGGCTGCCCCAAGACCATCGACAACGACCTGTCCGGCACGGACCAGACCTTCGGGTTCGACACGGCGCGGGCCACCGTCACGGAGGCCATCGACCGGCTGCACTCCACCGCGGAGAGCCACGACCGCGTGATGGTCGTCGAGATCATGGGCCGCAACGCCGGCTTCCTCACGCTCGACAGCGGCATCGCGGGCGGCGCGGACGTCATCCTCATCCCCGAGATTCCCTACCGGCTCGAGTCCATCCTCGAGAAGATCCGCAAGCGCCAGCAGCACCGGAAGCGCTTCAGCATCGTCGCCGTCGCCGAGGGTGCCTGTCCGGTGGGCGGCCACCTCGCGGTCCTGGAGGCGGCGGACGCGGTCCCCGGACGCGGCGTGGTCCGCCTGGGGGGCGCGGGCAAGGTGCTCGCGGATGCGCTTGCCGACCGCATCGACATGGAGATCCGCGTGACGGTGCTCGGCCACCTGCAGCGTGGAGGAAGCCCCACCGCGGCGGACCGCCTGCTGGCCACCCGCTACGGCTGCAAGGTGCTGGACCTCGTGCGCGACGGCCTGTGGGGCCACATGACGGCGCTGCGCGGCTGCGACATCGTGGCGGTGCCCCTGGCCGAGAGCCGCAAGGAGCGCCGCGTGGACCCCCGTGGCGAGCTCGTGCGCTTCGCCAAGGGCATGGGCATCAGCTTCGGTGACTGACCGGGAACCCCGCGCGCATGCCCAACCACGGACGGCTGCTCGGTCGCTACCGGCTCCTCGAGCCCCTCGGCTCGGGGGGAATGAGCGTCGTGTACAAGGGCCTGGACACGGCGCTCGACCGCGAGGTGGCGGTCAAGGTGCTGCACCCGCATCTGGCCGGGAGGGAGGAGTCCCGCCGGCGTCTCGCTCGCGAGGCACGGGCGGTAGCGCGGGTGCACCACCCCAACATCCTCGAGGTGTTCGACTTCTCGGCGGAGGACGCCCAGGAGGCCTACCTCGTCACCGAGTACATCCGTGGCCAGACGCTGCGGCAGTACATGGAGGCGCACCCGTTCTCGCCGCCGGAGGTGGGCGCGCTCGTCGTCCAGTCGCTCGCCGGTGCGCTGGCGCAGGCCCACGAGGCGGGCGTCATCCACCGCGACCTCAAGCCCGAGAACGTGATGGTGCGCGAGGACGGTGTGCTGAAGGTGATGGACTTCGGCATCGCCAAGATCCTCGACCGTGACGACCGGATGACCGTGACCGGAGCGCTCGTGGGCAGCCCCGCGCACATGGCGCCGGAGATCATCGAGGGACACGAGGCGACGCCCGCGTCGGACGTGTTCTCGCTCGGCACGATGCTGTACCTCTTCGCCACGGGGCGCCTGCCCTTCAGCGCACCCAACGCCACCGCCACGCTCAAGCGCATCCTCGACGGCTACTTCGAGGACCCGCGGCACCGGACCCCCGCAGTCTCGGACGGGCTTGCCCACCTCATCGCGAGGTGCCTTGCGCGGCAACCCGAGGCCCGCTACCCGGACGCGGGCGCGCTGCGGGATGCGCTGGGAGAGCTCCTCGCGTCCGTGGGCCTGGTGCGCGTGGACGAGGAGCTCACGACGTACTTCCTCGACGCCGAGGCGGCGCGCGCAGTGCTGGTGCAGAGGCTGGTCCACGTGCTCCTGGAGAAGGGTGAGGCCGCGGTGGCGCGGGGGGCAGCCGTGGAGGCACTCGGTCCGCTCAACCAGGTGCTCGCTCTCGACGGGGGCAACACCCGCGCGCTCGCGACGCTGGCGAGGCTCCACCGTGCGACGCGGCGGCGAAACCAGGCCGCCCTCGCTCGCCGCGTGGGACTCGGGGCCCTGGCGCTCGGGCTCGTGGGGACCGGCGTCTGGTGGGCGCAGACTCCCCGTCCCGTTCACGTGGAGACGGCCCCTCACCCTTCCCCCGAGGAGAGGGAAGCTCTTCCCCGTCTATCAACGGGAGAAGCTCCCTCTCCTTCACCGGGAGAGATTTCCCCTCTCCCCCAGCGAGCAACATCCCCTCTCCCCCTGGGAGAGGGACAGGGTGAGGGCATTGTGCCTCCAACCGCGCTTCCCGCAGCCGGCAAGGCCGCCGTCGCGCAGGAGCCCACGCCGCGCCCAAGCCTCGTGCCCGTCACCCTGCTGGTGCGGCCGTTCGCCTTCATCGCCGTGGACGGGGGAGCGCGGAGCGACGAGGAGCGGCAGCAGCACCAGCTTTCGCTCACCCCGGGCTCCCACTCCGTGCAGCTCTCGTGCGCCTACTGCGAGGACTCCGAGGAGCGCATCGAGGTGTCCGCGGGAGGCGAGAACGTCTTCCGCCTGGGCCCGCAACCCAGGGCCTCCCTCGTGAGCTTCGACTTCACACCGGCGGAGGCCACGGTGCGTGTGGGCACGGAATCCCGCAGCGCCGCAGCCAGCCTCGAGCAGCCGTTCGTCGTCCGCTCCCCCAAGGGAGCCCCGTCCTTCCAGCACCGCGTCACCTACGAGGTCTCGGCCCCCGGCTTCGCCACCGAGCGCCGCGAGGTGCTCCTCGAGGCCGGCGAGACCCTCACCCTCCGTGGCACGCTGAGCCCCGAATGAGCCGAGCTCCTTCACCGCAGCGCTTCCTGCTCCTGCTGCTCCTCCTCGCCGTCCCCGTGCACGCCGCCCAGGTGGCCCCGCCGGAGCCGGAAGCGGGGGTCGTGCGCATCCAGACGGACTTCGAGTACGGCAAGTTCGCGGACGTGCTCGCCCAGGCGGAGGCGCGGCTGGACCGCAGCGGCGTGTCCGACGCGACGCGCCTGGAGCTTCACCGGCTGGCGGGCCTCTCCGCGTTCAACATGGACCGCCGGGACGCGGCCGAGCGCCACCTGCGCAGTGCCCTCCGGCTGGATCCGGATCTCTCGCTCGATCCATTCCGGGTGCCCTCCCCCGCCATCACCTTCCTCCAGCGCCTGCGCGAGCAGATGGCCGGAGAGCTCGAGTCGCTGCGGCGGGACAAGCTCGAGAGGCAGGAGCGCGCACGACGCGAGGCCGAGCAGCGGGCCCTGGAGCGCTCCGAGGTGGAGGTGCTCCGCGGGCGCGTGGAGGACCTGACCCGCCAGGTGACGGTGCGAACCGTGGAGAAGCGCAGCCTCGTGCTCAATTTCCTCCCCTTCGGCGCAGGTCAGTTCCAGCAGGAGCGCACCTCCCTCGGCGTCGCGCTGGCGGCAGGCCAGGGAGTGCTCGGCGCAGCCTCCGTCATCTCGTACCTCGTGCGCGGCACCCTGCGCGAGCCGGTGGAGGAGAAGATCTACGGCCTCGTGGGGGACGACGTCCTGGTGCGCACCGTGTGGCGCCTGCCCGCGGGCCGCGAGCGTCAGGACCAGCGCTGGGCCATCGCGCAGACGTCGACCGCCATCGGCTTCTACGGACTGTTCGTCTTCGGCGTGGTGGACGCCCTGCTGCATCACCAGGACCAGGTGGTGCGCACCTCCATCGAGCCCCTTCCCCCTTCCACGCTTCCCCTGGGCGCGGGCATCGACGTCACGCCCATTCCCGGCGGCGCCGCCGCGAGCCTCTCCTTCCGCTTCTAGCCATGCCCAGCCTCCTCATCCGCCACCCCGACGGCCGCGAGCGCACCGTCCACCTCGTCAAGCCCATCACCCGTGTGGGGCGCGCCGCCGCCAACGAGGTGCCACTGAACGACCCGCGCGTCGCCGACACTGCGCTCGTCCTCACGGCCGTCGGGGGTCGCCACGAGGTGAGCGGGCTCGGCGCCACGGTGGTCGTGAACGAGCGGAGGCGCGACGCCCACGTCCTCGTGGACCGCGACGTCATGCGCGTGGGAGACACGCTCGTCACCTACTCCACGCAGGCCGCGCCCGCGGACGCGCTGCCGGCGGTGGTGCCCACGGGCGTGAGCCCCTCCCGCACCCGCGCCCCCACGACGGACCCGGACGGCCACACCCATGAGCTGCCAGGGCTCGCCGTGCGCGAGGTCCACCTGCTGGAGAGCCTGGCCCGGGTGAGCCGCCGCGTGCTCGAGAGCCACGCCATCGAGCCCATGCTCATGGACCTCCTGGACGAGGCCATCCAGGTGACGCGGGCCGACAAGGGCCTCCTCCTCCTCATGGTGGGCGGACGCCCCGAGGTGCGTGCCGCGCGCAACGTCTCGCGCGAGACGCTCCAGGACGCCGCGGAGCGCATGAGCGACAGCATCGTCCGGCGGGTGCTGGAGACGCAGGCGCCGCTCATCGTCTCGGACGCGCTCGAGGACCCCACGTTCCGCACCAGCGAGTCGGTGGTGAACCTCAAGCTGCTCTCGGTCATGTGCGTGCCGCTCACGCAGCGGGGCCAGCTCATCGGTCTCATCTACGTGGGCAACGATCGGCTGGTGAACCTCTTCGAGCCCCGAAGCCTGGACATGCTGACCATCTTCGCGGCCCAGGCCTCGCTGCTCCTGCAGAACGCGCTGCTCGTCAACGAGCTGCAGCTGGACAACGTGCGCCTGCGCGAGCAGCTGGACGCGGGACGCTTCGGGGACATCGTGGGCTCGGCCGACGGGATGCAGGCCGTCTTCCGGCGCCTGGAGAAGATCTCCCAGACGGACATCAGCGTCCTCATCACGGGCGAGACGGGCACCGGGAAGGAGCTGGTGGCCCGGGAGCTCCACCGCCGGTCCCCGCGCGCCCGCGGGCCCTTCGTCACCATCAACTGCGGCGCCATCCCGGAGAACCTCCTGGAGAGCGAGCTGTTCGGACACGTCCGGGGTGCCTTCACGGGGGCGGTGGCCACGCGGCCCGGCAGGTTCCAGGCGGCCAGCGGCGGCACGCTCTTCCTCGACGAGATCGGCGAGATGCCGCCGCAGCTCCAGGTGAAGCTCCTGCGGGCGCTGCAGGAGCGGGTGGTCTACAAGGTGGGGGACACGCGAGGGGATGCGGTGGACATCCGCGTGTTGGCCGCCACCAACCGCGTCCTGGAGGACGAGGTGAGGAAGGGGACCTTCCGCGAGGACCTCTACTACCGGCTCAACGTCGTGACGCTGAAGCTGCCGCCCCTGCGCGAGCGCGTGCCGGACATCGTCCTCCTGGCGAAGTACTTCCTGGACCGCTACGCCCGGGAGCTCGGCACGCGCCCGCGGGAGCTCTCCCAGCAGGCCCTGGTGGCCATGAACAGGTACGCCTGGCCCGGCAACATCCGCGAGCTCGAGAACCGCATCAAGAAGGCGGTGGTGCTCGGGGACAAGGCCTACCTGACGCCCGAGGACCTGGACCTGCGCGCGGACGAGCTGGAGCCCATCGTGCCACTCGCCCAGGCCAAGGAGGACTTCCAGCGGCGCTACATCAACGAGGTGCTCGTCCGGAACCGGGGCAACCGCACCAAGACCGCCAAGGACCTGGGCGTGGATCCGCGCACCATCTTCCGTCACCTCGAGGCCGAGCGCGCCGCGCGCGGTG
>JAKEEX010000398.1 GCA_022616315.1 Myxococcaceae bacterium | reverse complement strand
GTCCGGGTGGCGGCGCTGCCGGTGTTACAGGTGCCGGTGCCATCCTCGAAGTCCAGGAGGGCGATGCCGTCGCGCTGCCAGACGCCGTCCTCCTCGAGCTGAAGGGCATGCCGCTCGCCGTTGGCGCGCACCAGGACGATGTCCCGGACGTACGCCTTGAAGTCCAGGAGCTGGAGGGTGGAGCCCGTGGTGCCGATGCCGGGGTAGCTGGCGTCGCAGCGCAGGGCCTGCTCGCCTACCTTCGCCGCGAAACGCACCCGCTGCTCGGATGAGCAGCCGAGCAGGGCGGCGACGAGCCCGAGCGGGAGGAGGGAGCGGGGGACGCGGTGCAGAAAGGGCATGGTTCCTCCAGGGGCGCCGCCTGAAGGGGCGCCGGGGCGCAAAGGTAGGGGCCCTCTACCGTGCGAGGTATGTCCCGGAGAATGCGGCAAGATGTCGCAGCGGTCGGTGGTGGGGCCCGGTTGAACAGCCCCCTCACCCTTTCTCCCTCTCCCAGGGGGAGAGGGGAGTGCGGTGTCCTGGAGTCGGTGGGAGTTGTCAGGAGGGTGGCCATGGAGAAGCGCGTGTGGCGTCGAATCGGTCTGGTCGTCGCGACCGTCCTCGTGGGGGCGGCGGGCGTCGCGGCGGTGGGCTTGAGCCCCGGGAGCATCCCGGAGGAGTCACGCTTCGGCGCGGACCTGGGCGCCATCCGCGCACTGGCCGTCTCCACCGGAGCGCCGCTCCCCACGGCACTTCACAGCCAGCGCATCGCAAGGGCGGAAGGGGTTCCGAGCGCGATGGTGGTGGCGGGCGCCGGATTGGGCACCCACACGTTCGACTTCTACGCCTACCAGCTCGTCTACGAAGGAGGCCGCACCGTCCTGGTGGATGCGGTCCACGACGAGCAGACGCAGCGGGACAACTTCCCCGACGCGCAGTTCGACGCCGCGGGCTTCGCCCGGATGCAGGAGGCGCTTCGCAGGACGGATGTCGTGACCGTCACGCACGAGCACTTCGACCACTGCGCGGGCATCGCGCGCTCACCTCACCTGGAGGACATCGCACGCAAGGTGGCGATGACAGAGGAGCAGCTGCACGGCCCCGAGGCCGTGCCCGCGGGCTTCACCCCGGAGGTCCTCGCGAAGCTCGCACCGCTGCGCTACGAGCGGATGCACCTGCTGCGTCCGGGTGTCGTCCTCATCAAGGCCCCGGGCCACACACCTGGGACCCAGATGGTGTACGTCCGTCTCGCGAGTGGACGCGAGTTCCTCCTCGTCGGCGACGTTGCCTGGCACATGGACAACATCCGGCTGCCACGGATGCACCCGCGGCTCGTCAACTGGCTCGGGGGCGAGGATGCGGAGGCCATGGCGCACCAGCTCCGGTGGCTGCACGAGCTCCAGCGCAGCGCGCCCGACGTGCACCTCGTGGTGGCGCACGACGGGGAGCAGATGCGGGAGTACGTCCGCCGTGGGCTCATTGCGGACGGGCTGCTCTGACAGCGGGCGCAGGGCTTCGCTCGCTTCCCCTCACCCCAGCCCTCTCCCAGAGAGAGAGGGGAGGTTGGACGCAGCGGAGTACTCCGTGTGTTTCGTGGCTGGCGGTCACTCCGCCTTCTTCGGTGCGGGGGACGCGCTCACTACGCGGTGGATGGGGTAGAGCTCTCCCACCGTGAGCATGCCGTCGAGGAACTGCCAGCGGCAGAAGCCGTCGTCGGCGTGCGGCTCGAGCAGGTAGACGGC
>JAKEEX010000397.1 GCA_022616315.1 Myxococcaceae bacterium | reverse complement strand
ATGCTGTACGTGGGGACCGGGGACGCGCGCGACCCCGAGCTCGCACAGACGCTGGCGAGTCCCTCCGGGAAGCTGCTGCGGCTCACGCCCGACGGGCAGGTGCCATCCGACAACCCCTTTCCGGGCAGCCCCGTGTGGCTCCTGGGCATCCGCAACACGCAGGGCTTCGACTGGCTGGACCGCGACACGCTGTGGGTGACGGACCACGGCCCCAGCGGAGACCTCGGCCGACGCGGGCACGACGAGGTGAGCGTGGCGCGGCGCGGGGACAACCTCGGCTGGCCCACCATCTACGGGTGCCAGGGGCGCGAGGGGATGGTCACACCCGTGCTCTCCTGGCGCGACGCGGCGCCGCCCGGAGGCGCGGCCGTCTACACCGGCGATGCGATTCCCGAATGGAAGGGCGCCTTGATGGTGGCCACGCTGGGCTCGCGCCACCTGCACCTGGTCCGCCTGGCGCCGGGGGAGCCACGCCGCGTGGAGCGGCACGAGGTGTACCTCCAGGACGCGCACGGGCGGCTGCGCGAGGCGGTGATGGGCCCGGACGGCCACCTCTACGTCACCACGAGCAACTGCGATGGCCGCGGCAGGTGTCCGCCCGAGAAGGACGTCGTGCTGCGCGTGTTGCGGTGAGGCACGGTGACGGCCCCTCACCCCCTGCAAGGAGAACGAGCTCGTTGCCCCTTTGGAACAGCCGGGAGCGGCTTCGGGGACGGGGCTTCGGGGACGGGTACGGCTTCGGCTGCGGGCACGGGCTTGTGGACCACGCTGACGCTGACCGGCCCCGTTTCCCGTTTCCCGAAGCCGAGCTCCGTTCCCGTTCCCGTCCCCGAAGCCGCTCCCGGTCCCGGTCCCGCACCCGGTTTCTTTACGCCGCCCCCTTCGTCCCACCGTGATGAGCTCGCGGCTCCTGTCTGCTCTCCCGCGACTCACGCCCGCGCGTGGGGCCGGGTCTCCTGCCGGGTGGCCGGCTGCACCTCGCCGAGCATCTGGGCGATGGCGTCCGAGAAGCGCTTCAGGTCCCCCGGCTGGCGGCTGGTGAGCCAGTGGCCGTCGCGCACCACGGGCTCGTCCTTCACGGTGGCGCCGGTGTAGCGCAGGTCCTCCTGCACGGTCTTCCACGCGGTGAGGGTGTGCCCCTTGCCCACGATGCCGGCGCTCACCATCAGCTGCGGTCCGTGGCAGATGGCGAAGAGCGGGCGGTGGAGCGCGTCGAAGCGCTTCACGAAGTCCACGAAGCGTCCGTCCGCGCGCAGATGGTCGGGGGATCGGCCGCCGGGAATGAGGAGCGCGTCGTAGTCCTCGGGCTTCACGTCGGCGATGCCCAGGTCGGCCTTCACCCGCTCCTTGCCCCTCTCGCCGGCCAGCTCCACGCCGGCGTCCTTACCGATGATGTCCACCTGGCAGCCCTCGGCCTTGATGCGGTCGTACGGCACGCGGAACTCGGAGTCCTCGAAGCCGCTGTCGAGCAGGCAGGCCACCTTCTT
>JAKEEX010000396.1 GCA_022616315.1 Myxococcaceae bacterium | reverse complement strand
TCGATGGCCAGCTCCTCGTCACGGTCGACCTCCCGGCGGCTGTCACGCCAGACCAGCACCAGGTTGCCGAGCGCCTCTCCCCCGAGCTTCAGCGCCTGGCGGGACTCCACCGGGTGGCTGTCCCCCCCTGCGCGGGCGATCTCGAAGCGGAGCTGCTCCCCCTGCTGCTCGCGGCCGGCCACCTCGAGGATGAGTTGTTGCGCCTTCAGCACATCCACCAGCGGCCGCATGGAATCCGACACCTCGGGCAACGACCGCGCCGCGCGGATGCTCTGAGCCACCGCATTGACCACTGCGCGCAGCTCCTGGTTGCGTCGTCGCACGCTGCTGAAGGCGCCGGCCTCCTTCGGCGACAGGTAGCCCAGCATGCGGAGGAGAGCGAAGCAGGCGGTGGCCGAGCCCGTGAGGAGCAGCGCGCTCTGGATGCCGTTGGCGAAGGACAGCCCGAGCGCGGTCAGGCTGAACAAGCCGCACACGCCGTAGAGGAAGAGAACCGTCCCGCGATGGCCCAGCTGCAGCCGGCCCATCACCCGGTGGTGGATGTGCTCCTTGTCGGCGCTGAAGAGGGGACGCCCGACGAGCGCACGCCGGGTCATCGCCAAGAGCGTGTCCAGGATGGGGAGCCCGAGCGCGGCCACGGGGACGAGGAGCGCGACCACTTGGTCACCCGTGCTCGACGTCCTGAGGGACACCGCCGCGAGCACCAGGCCGAGGAACATGCTCCCGGTGTCGCCCATGAAGATGGAGGCGGGGTTGAAGTTGAAGACGAGGAAGGCCACCACCGCCCCGGCGAGCGCCGCCATCAGCACGCAGACGAGGACGTCGCCCTGGAGGAATGCCAGGACGAAGTGGGTCCCCACGGCGAAGAGGGTGACGCCGCCCGCGAGACCGTCGAGGCCATCGATGAGATTGAGCGCGTTGATGATACCGACGACCCAGAAGACGGTGAGCGGGAGCGACAGGGCACCGAGCGACAGGGGCGGGCCGAACGGGCTCGCAATGGCCTCCACCCGCGCTCCGAGCGCGTAGAGGAGGAGGGCCACGCCCACCTGCACGAAGAGCTTGAGGCGAGCGCCGGCGCCGCGCAGGTCGTCGTAGAGGCCCAGCCCCGCGATGATGGCTCCACCGGCGAGCAGCGCGAGCACGAAGGACATCTCGCTCCCGAGCCCGCCGGCGAAACGTGGGCCCACCCACAGCAGGAGAGCGGGTGTGGCGAAGAACCCCAGGACGATGCCCACTCCTCCCAGGCGCGGAATGGGTGTGCGGTGCACTTTCCGGCTGCTGCTCGCCGCGTCGTACATCCCCCAGGTGCGCGCACGGTTGCGTGCCGCGAGCGTGCCTACCAGTGCGACGAGGAAGGACACCAGGAATGCCGCAACGACGACCGTCATGGAACCGCCCCCTCGTGCTCCGCCTCAACCTGACCTGTGGTTCCGTCCTCGCCGGAGCCCTCGTGGGGCGGCTCCTGCGTCTGCGTCTCGTCCCCGCGCACTGCTCGGATGCGGGGAGCTAGTGATGTGCTCGGCCGTGCGCGCGCGCCACCCGCCTGCGGATGCGTGGTCGGTGCACGCGCGAGAACAGCGCCTTGCCCGAGCGACACGATGCGCAGCGGAGGCCGCAGAGCGCGGGAAGGACGCCAGCGCGCGGGACCCGACGGGACGCCGGCTCCTGCGCCGTGAGCATCCGGCTCCGCACCGGCAGAGCAGGGCTGTCAGCCGCGGGGTCGCCGCCCCAGGAGGCGCACCAGCGCTGCGAGTCCGAGCAGGCCTAGCGCGCCGGGGCCGCCCGGGCCCGTGGTGCACCCGCTCGCCCGTACCTCCACGAGGGCGCCGGACGGCCCGGGCGGAGTCCCGAGCGCACTTCCGGGCGCAGTCCCGGGCCCGGGCACGGTGAAGCTCCAGGGGGGCGAGGGCGCGGCGGGGGAGACCGCGCGGGTGCCGGCCACGTCCTTTGACAGCACCCGGTAGAAGTAGGTCGTCCCGGGCGTCAGCGCTTCGAGCGTCAGGCCGTGTGCGGTGGTGGGCGCCGCGTTGCTGACGCTGAGGGTGAGGGTCTGGGGCGAGGTGCCGTACACCACCTGTGAGTCCGAGAGTCGGTTGCTCGTCCACCGCACCTGCGCCATTCGCTCCCCCGCCGTCACCATCGGCGTGGAGAGCTCCAGAGGGCTCGAGTCGTAGTGGACGACGTATGTGCCCGGGAGCGCAGAGAAGACGGCGTACCAGACGCCCTTGAGTTGCTCGACGGTGTACGTCACCGGGGTACCCTCGCGCTCGACGCTCGTGAGCACCCCGGCGGAAGTGACGGCGGGCAGCATGCCCACGAGCCCTCGCGCCCCCTCGCCCGCCACCACGCGCAAGCGCAGCGCGGTGCCGTCCCAGGAGACGTCCTGGAAGGAGGAGGCGTTCCTGCCGTCCAGCCACTCCAGCAACTGCAAGCTCGTCACCACCGGCACCCCGCGGCTCTTCGCGGAGGTGACGATGGCGTCCGAGCGTTCATGGTAGGGCGCGTCCGTGTGCATGTTGGCCACGAAGGCACCGTAGAAGCCCTCCGGCCCGAGCGCCGCGTCCAGCAGGGCGTCGATGGTGGAGGGGTACGACTGCCCGGATTCGTCCGTCATCTGGGTGGTGGCCTGGTAGACGTCGATGAGGGTGCCGTCCACGTCGGCAAAGCGCATGGGCAGCCCCGAGCCTGTGAAGACGCCGGGCCGGTCCTGCAGCCAGGCGGGAGGGAAGTAGTAGTAGTTGACGTCAAGCCGGATGCCGTACCTGCGCTCCACCTTCGCCATGGAGGCCCAGTCACTCCAGGCGATGCAGTGGGTGCGGTTGGTGGTGGGCGGGGGCAGCGAAGGGAAGCGAGAGGCGAACTCGGCGAGCTGGGTGCGGAAGTTGGAGTCGAGCGACTCGGGGGTGAAGTTCGCGCAGCCGGTGTTCACGTGCAGCGCCAGCTCGAAGCCCTCCGCTTCGAACTCTGCGGCCTGCACGTCGGTGAGGGGCACGCCGGGGAAGACATAGGACGTGCCGCGCACGCACTCCCAGTGCTGGACGGAGCAGCCCGCGGGGCTGTCGCTCCGGTACTTCAGCCACCGCCCTGCGGTTCCGCCATTTGCGTGGTCATCCCCCGTCATCACCACCACAGCCTTCGCCTCGCGCGGGAAGTACCAGAAGCGCGGCAGGGGCTTCCTGTCGCGGGCCATGTGCAGGATGAGGTTGGCGAGCAGCCGCTGTTGCTCATCCGCCTGGGGAATGGCCACCTTGTCCAGGTTCACCCAGTCTGGCGCCGCGTTTCCGACGAAGAGGCCGGAGACCGAGCCGCTCACCGATGAAAAGATCTGGGCCGCGCGGCGCCTCATCGAGAGCGCAATCCAGGCCGCAACGTACCTCGTCTACGCGATGAGCGAGGTAGATGCGGGCAAGAGCGGCATGGGCACGACCATCAGCGCGGCCTACATCTACAAGAACGTGCTCGTCACCGGCCAGGTCGGCGACAGCCGCATCTACCGCATCCGCGCCAACGACGTGCTGCAGCTCACCGAGGACCACACC
>JAKEEX010000395.1 GCA_022616315.1 Myxococcaceae bacterium | reverse complement strand
TAGTGCACCTTCACCCGGTCGGTGGCGGCGGGCTGGGCGCCCGTGCCCTCCTGCTGAGAAACGAAGACGACGCCCGACTCGAGCTTCTGCGCACCGGGCTCCTGCGCGGCCTTCGCGAGCGCCTCCTGGCCCTTTGCGAGGTTCTCCTTGGCCTGCTCGTCGCGGCGAGCGCGGGCCATCGCGCTCAGCTTGGGCAGGTACTCCTCGGGCTTCACCTGGAGGGTGGCGCCGGTGATCTGGTCACGCATCCCGCGCTGGACGAGCGCCAGCTCCTCGGGCTTGAGGTTGAAGATCTCCAGCTGGCGCCCCTGCACCACGCCGAGCGTGTAGAGGGTCTTCTGGTCATCCGTCTCGAGCGGGCCGGTGCTGACCGCACCAGGACCCTGGTCCTGCTTCTGGCAGGCAGCGAGCGCCACCAGGCCGAGCAACAGCAGCTTGCGCATTGCTTTGTCCCCTTCGTGAGGAGGAAAGAGTCGCGAGACCATAGCGCAAGCGGGCCCCGCGCCAGGACATTTTGCTGAGCAGGGGAACGCACCCGCCGATTTCTTGCGTCGGCGGCGGCGGCCTCTACCCTCCGGGTCCATGAGCGACAACCGGCGCAGCAACCGGGCCCCCCTGGACATCTACCTCAACAAGTACGTCGGTGGAGTGCCCTACCTGGCGCGCGCCGCGGACATCAGCCCGGAAGGTGTGCGGCTCGCGCGGCTCATCGAGCCGGAACACCATGGCCGCCGCGTGGGCCTGCAGTTCCAGCTCCCAGGCTCGGAGGAGATCATCTACGCGGAGGGCGAGGTGGTCCACGCGTGGACGCGAGGGCCGCGCGCCGAGGGGGACGGAATCCGCTTCACGCTCCTCACCGAGCGCCACCGGCGGATGATTCAGACCTACATCACCCGCCAGAAGGCGGCCTGAGAGCGCCTCGCGAGTTCCCCTCTTCCGGGGAGAGATTCGCATCCCGGGACGCCGCGGCGCCTTGACGCGATGGGAAGCGGGCCCGTTGAATGGCTCGCATTGCCCCCGCGTCGGTGGTCGGCCACGCGGTCAGCGGAGGGAATCCCGTGAAGCGTCTGATGTGTATCGTCGCTCTGGCCATCGGCTCCGCTGCCCTGGCGCAGACCCCGCAGTCCCGAACCGTCGGCAAGGCTCCCGAGGCACCGCGCACGGAGGGCGGTGTGAACTGGGCCGGCCCCGTCCTGAAGGCCACCGGGAGCGGCGCGCCGGACGTGCGCGCGAGCAGCCCCGCCCAGGCCCGCCTCGGCGCGGAGATGGCGGCCAAGATGGACGCCTTCCGCAACCTGCTCTCGCAGGCAAAGGGCATCCAGGTGAGCGCGGGGCGCACCCTCGCGGACGAGATGCAGCAGGACGAGGTGCGGGGCCGCGTGGAAGGCGTCATCCGCGGCTACAAGGTGACCGCCCGGCGCTACTACT
This sequence comes from Myxococcaceae bacterium, assembly GCA_022616315.1. Lineage (GTDB taxonomy): Bacteria > Myxococcota > Myxococcia > Myxococcales > Myxococcaceae > JAKEEX01. The sequence continues at coordinate 6,219 of JAKEEX010000395.1, read as the reverse complement.
CGGACCAGGGCGTCGAGCTGGACGTCGAGGTTCCGCTCGGCGCGCTCGCGGACGCAGTGGCGCCTGTTTCCTCCGGGAAGCCGGCCACCGTCGGTTCCGAGGAGGCCTCGCACAGCGGCGTCATCGTGGACGCCTCGGGGCTCAAGGTGACTCCCGCGCTCGCGCCGCGCCTGCTGGATGAGACGGGCAAGGCCGTCTACTCGGCGGAGGCGGTCTCGGCGGACGCACGGAAGACCCAGGGAGTGGCCAGCTACTTCGCGAGCCTGGAGGAGGCGAAGAAGAGCCCGCGCGTCGGAGCGAAGCCCCTGGTGCTCAAGGCCTCGCGCGCCCAGGGGTCGGACCTCGTGCTGCCGGCAGACGCGCTCGAGCGTCTGAAGGCCTCCAATCCCCGCTTCCTGGCCGAGGGCCGGGTGGCCATCGTCTCCAACTGAAGGCGCCCTTCCCATGCGCACTGTGAACTTCCTGAAGCTCTCCTTCCTCTCGCTCGCGGTCGCTGGCGCCGCGCTCGCCAGGGACGAGGCCCCCGGGGTCGTCACCCGCGAGGTGACCGCCGAGGCCGCCGTCGTGAACGGCAACGTGGCGCAGGCGGAGAAGGAGGCGAAGGACCGCGCCCTCCGCGAGGCGGTGGAGCAGGTGGCCGGTGTCCTGGTGGAGGCGGACACGCTGACCGCCAACAGCCAGCTCGTCTCCGACCGCGTCTTTGCCAACTCCGCCGGCTACGTGCGCAGCTACGACGTCCTCAAGCGCGAGCGTGCCGGGGACGTCGTCCGCGTCACCGTGCGCGCCCAGGTGGGCACGAAGGAGCTCGACAAGGACCTGCAGGCGGTCAAGGCGCTCGTCAAGCGCCTCGGCACCCGGCGTCTGGTCATCCTGCTCAACGAGCAGACGCACGACCCCGCCGGCGCCGTGTTCTCCACCGGCGTCACCGCGACCGTCCTCACGGACGCCTTCAAGGCGGACGGCTGGACCCTCATCGACAGCGCGTTCGCCGCGGGCCAGGTGGACGCCGCGTCGGGTGTGAGCCTCGGAACGCCGGAGGTCAAGCGCATCAAGGACCTGACGCGCGCGGACTACATCATCTACGGCCAGGTGAACTTCCGGCGCCAGGAGCCGGACTCCATCATGAAGAGCGCTGCGGGCCAGCAGTTCTTCCCCGTAACCGGAGAGTACGACCTCGCGGTCTTCGCCACGGACAGCGGCACGCAGCTGGGCAAGGTGGTGGGGCGCCTGAACTTCGAGAAGCGCGAGGAGCGCGGACTGGAGAAGTCCATCACCTCGTACGAGCGCACCGCGCTGGAGCTCGTGAAGACGCGGGGCGCTGACATCGTCAACGCCGTGCGCGGCCAGGTGCTGGAGTCGCTGCGGGACCAGGAGCAGAACGGCAACCGCGTGGCGGTGAGCGTCGTCGGGCTTTCGGACTACGCCGCGGTCCAGGCCTTCAAGCGCGCCCTCTCGAAGGCCGTCACCGGCGTGCGCGACGTACGCCCTGGCAACTTCGGAGACGGAAAGGCCCAGTTCGACGTGGTCTTCGTGGGCACCACGGACGACTTCGCCGAGCGCATGAGCGGCACCACCTTCAACGGCCGCAGGGTCAGCGTCACGGGCGTCAGCGGCAACACGCTCCAGGTGAGCGTCGCGAAGTAGGCGCGAGCACCGGCTCACCCGGAGGAACTGCACCATGACGTCGCTGAACCTGAGGGGCACCACGCTCCTGAGCGCCCTGCTGGTCCCCTGGCTCGCACTGGCCTCTGTGGGCACCATCTCGCGGCTCGATGGCACCGCCACGCGCACCCCGAAGGGAGGCGCGACCCGGCCTCTCGTGGTGGGAAGCACCGTGGAGCTGAACGACACGTTGAAGGTGTCCGCGGATGGAAACCTCAAGCTCACCCTGACCGATCAGAGCGTGGTGATGCTCGGCGGGGGGAGCGAGCTGCGCATCGACGAGGCCACCTTCGCGGGGCAGGACCGCAAGGGCTTCAGCGCCTACCTGTCGGTGGGCAAGGTCTGGGCGAGCGTGAAGAAGGCGCTCGCGGGCTCGGACGCGAAGTTCGAGGTGACGACGGACCGCGCCGTCGCCGGAGTGCGTGGGACCATCTTCCGCGTGGATGCCATCGCCGCCATGAAGGCGACCAGCCCCGCCCCGAAGCAGCGCAAACAGAAGACCCTGGCGTCGGCCACCGTGGTGCGGGTGGAGGAGGGCAGGGTGGCCGTGGAGGCCCAGGTCCGCAAGGCGAAGGGCGCGCCGGGGAACGTGGCGACCGGACCCCAGAAGCCCAGCAGGAGGGTGCTCGTGGCGGGACCACAAGAGGTCTCTGCCGAGGAGTGGGAGCGCCGGTTCGTGGAGCTGCAGCGCGGACAGCAGGTCACCGTCGGCATGGACCTCTGGGAGGAGGCCCAGGTGGACGCGGCCGCACTGGGAGACGCCTTCGGAAAGTTCGTGGACGCCAACCGGTCCGCGGAGCACTGACGTCCCGGTCGGACGGGCGCCGGTCAGCCTGTTTGCCCTGCGGCACGACGCGCGCGAGCGCACGCACGGGAAAGGTCCGCCGGGGCTCCCTCGTTCCCTTGACAGGGGTGAAGGCGCGCTGCTACACGACGCCCCGCTTCAGTCGGACGGGTCCTTAGCTCAGCGGTAGAGCACTACCTTGACACGGTAGGGGTCAGTGGTTCGAACCCACTAGGACCCACCATATGGTCGCAACGGCGGGCGGCGCGGCATCCCGAAGGTGGGGCCGGCCGCCCGGCTCGTTTCTGGAGATTGGGTGTCTGGAGGAACGGGCATGTCGCAGCAGATCACCGTGACGTTGCCGGACGGCAGCCGGAAGCAGGCGCCGGCGGGCATCTCCATCGGGCAGTTCGTGCGCGAGCACATCGGGCCGGGGCTGGCCAAGGCGGCCCTGTACGCGAAGGTGAACGGGCAGGACATGGATCTGTCCCGCACCCTGGACGCCGACACCATCCTCCAGATCTTCACCAGCAAGGCGCCCGAGGCACTCGAGCTCATCCGCCACGACGCGGCCCACGTGGTGGCCTCGGTGGTGCAGCGCCTTTACCCGGGCACGCAGGTGACCATCGGGCCGGCCATCGAGGAGGGCTTCTACTACGACTTCTTCAAGGAGGCGCCCTTCACGCCGGAGGACCTCGAGCGCATCGAGGCGGAGGCCAACAAGGACATCGCGGCGGACCTGCCCTTCGTCCGCGAGGAGGTCGCCATGGACGACGCCCTCCGGCTCTTCGACGCGAAGGGTGAGAAGTTCAAGGTGGAGATCGTCCGGGACATCGCCGCGAAGGGAGCGAAGACGCTGACGCTCTACCGCCACGGTGACTGGGTGGACTTCTGCCTGGGGCCCCACAGCCCGAGCACCGGGAAGATTGGCGTCATCAAGCTCCTGTCCACCAGCGGCGCGTACTGGCGCGGGGATCACCGCAACCCCATGCTCCAGCGCATCTACGGGACGGCGTTCTTCGACAAGAAGGCGCTCCAGGAGTGGCTGACGCGCCAGGAGGAGGCGAAGAAGCGCGACCACCGCCGGCTCGGGAAGGAGCTGGAACTCTTCCACTTCCACCCGTACGCACCGGGCGCGGCGTTCTGGACCCCGAAGGGCACCTCCCTCTACCAGACGCTCTCCACGTGGATGCGCCGCCTGACCGTGGAGCACGGCTACGTGGAGATCAAGACCCCGTTGATGTTCAACAAGGGGCTCTGGGAGACGTCCGGCCACTGGGGCAAGTACCGCGAGAACATGTTCATGGTGCTCGACAGCGAGACCGGGGAGCACGACTTCTCGCTCAAGCCCATGAACTGCCCGAGCCACCACCTGTTCTACGGCTTCAAGAAGCACAGCTACCGTGACCTGCCGCTGCGCCTGGCGACGCAGGACCCGCTGCACCGCAACGAGGCCACCGGCTCCCTGTCCGGCCTCACGCGCGTGCGCCAGTTCGCGCAGGACGACGGGCACATCTACTGCCGCGAGGACCAGGTGCCGGACGAGGTGCGCAACTTCGTCAAGCTGCTGGACCGCGTGTACAACGCGCTGGGGCTCACCTACCACGCCAAGTTCTCCACCCGGCCCCCACAGCGCCTGGGGGACGACGCGCTCTGGGATCGCGCGGAGGGCTCGCTGCGCAGCGCGCTCGAGACCCTGGGGCTCCCGTACGAGCTCAAGCCGGGGGACGGCGCATTCTACGGGCCGAAGATCGACTTCGACGTGAGCGACAGCATCGGGCGCAAGTGGCAGCTCGGAACCTTCCAGCTGGACTACCTCGCGCCCGAGCGCTTCGAGCTCGCCTACGTCGGTGAGGACAACGCGGAGCACCGGCCGGTGGTGCTCCACCGCGCGGTGTTCGGCTCGTTCGAGCGCTTCATCGCCATCCTCATCGAGCACTTCGCGGGGGCGTTCCCGGCCTGGCTGGCCCCGGTGCAGGCGGTCATCGTCACCGTGGCGGACCGGCAGCTCGCGTATGCCCGGCAGGTGAGGGAGCGGCTCCGGTCGCTCGGCTACCGGGTGGAGCTGGACGAGCGGAGCATGACGCTCAACGCCCGTATCCGCGAGGCCCAGGTGCAGAAGGTGCCGTTCACCCTCGTCATCGGCGACAAGGAGGTGGAGGCCCAGTCCGTGGCCCCCAGGCGCTATGGTGGGGAGGACCTGAAGAGCATGCCGTTGTCCGAGTTCGAGGCACTGCTATCGAAGGAGGGTGCCCTCCCGTAGCACCTCCCCCGTGGCCGGCAGGGTAGGACATTCCCTGCCGCCATCCCTTGACTCGTAGAAGGTTGTTTGTATCTTGCGCCCTTCTTTTCAGGGGGGCGCCCCAGCTTCCTGAGAGGTTTCCCATCGCTCGCGATCAAAGAACGAACCGTCGAATCCGTGCGCGCGAGGTGCGCGTCGTAGGGTCTGCAGGTGAGCAGCTTGGTGTGCTGACCATCGAGGCTGCGCTGCAACAGGCGCAGAGCGAGGGGCTGGACCTCGTCGAGGTCAACCCCATGGCCAAGCCGCCAGTCTGCAAGATCATGGACTACGGCAAGTTCAAGTACGAGGAGAAGAAGAAGGCGTCCGAGGCAAAGAAGAAGCAGGTCGTGGTCCACCTCAAGGAGGTGAAGCTCCGACCGAAGACCGAGGAGCACGACTACGAGTTCAAGGTCCGCAACGTGAAGCGCTTCCTCGAGGAGGGGAACAAGGCGCGCGTGACCATCATGTTCCGTGGCCGTGAGATCACCCACAAGGAGCTGGGCTCGGCCATCCTCGACGACGTGGTCAAGGACGTGAAGGAGATTGGCATCGTGGAGCAGCAGCCGCGCATGGAAGGGCGGCAGATGTTCATGATCCTGGCGCCCAACCCGAAGGTGGCGCAGCGCGCGAGGGATCTGGCGAGGCAGCAGGCGGCGGCTGCGGCGGCCGCGAAGGGTGAGGCCGTCAAGCCGGAGGGTGGAGCGGTGGCCGGGCCGGCCGCTCCCCAGCCCCCCGGGCCTCCCGCCTCAGCAGAGGCTCCCCCGCCCCAGGGCGGAACGAAGTAGAAGGATTCGCAAGGAAGGAAGCAGGGACATGCCGAAGTTGAAGACGCGGAGCGCCGCCAAGAAGCGCCTCCAGGTGAAGAAGTCGGGCAAGGTGAAGCACGCCAAGGCGTTCGCGAAGCACCTGTTCACGCACGCCAAGACCTCGGACAGCAAGCGGCGCAACCGCGGCACGGGCTTCCTGAGGGACATGGACGCCAAGAAGGTCGTCAAGGAGCTGTTCCCGTACGGCAGCTGAGTCGCTGAAGGCCTGCTTCGACCTGTTTTCCCCCACCAGGGCGCTGTGACAGCCGCCCCGTCGCACTCTCCGAGGAGTACCTAAGCAATGCGCGTCAAGAAGGGTTTCAAGGCACGGCGCCGCCGCAATCGCATCCTGAAGCTGGCCAAGGGGTACCGTGGCCGGCGGAAGAATTGCTACAAGCGCGCCAACCAGGCAGTGGAGCGGGCGCTGGACTACGCCAGCCGTGACCGCGCGCAGAAGAAGCGCGACTTCCGCCGCCTCTGGATCGTCCGCATCAACGCGGCGGCCCGCACCGTGGGCCTGTCCTACTCGCGCCTGATCGCCGGACTCACGAAGGCGAAGGTCGCCATCGACCGCAAGGTGCTGGCGGACCTGGCCGTGGCGGACCCCACGGGGTTTGCCGCCGTCGCGAACCTGGCGAAGGCGGCCTAGCGCGCACGCACAGCGTGAGGTGGCGGGGACCGGTGGT
>JAKEEX010000394.1 GCA_022616315.1 Myxococcaceae bacterium | reverse complement strand
TTGCGAGCGCACTGCGCTGTCATCCGGCGTCGCGCGCACAGCGGAAGCCGGCGAAGATCTGCCTCCGGACGGGGAAGTCCCAGTTGCGGAAGGAGCCCCGGATGGCCACCGGATGCGTGGCCCACGCGCCCCCGCGCAGCACCTTGTAGGAGGTGCCGAAGAACACCTCCGAGTACTCGCGGTAGGGAAACGCGGTGAAGCCCGGATAGGGGAAGAAGTCGCTCGACGTCCATTCCCAGACGTCCCCGAGCATCCCCATGACACCGAAGGCGCTCGCTCCCGCCCGGTAGCTGCCCACCGGTGCCGGACGAAGGAGGTCTCCACCGAGGTTCGCGTGGGCCCGCGTGGCTGCCTCTTCGCCCCACGGGTACGTGCGCCGCCCTCCGTCGGGCGTGGCACATGCGGCGGCCTCCCACTCGGCCTCGGTGGGCAGGCGCTTCCCCGCCCAGCGCGCGTATGCATCCGCCTCGTACCAGCAGACGTGCTGCACCGCTGCGTCCCACACCATGGGCGTCCAGCGCCCGAAGAGACGCACGCCCCACACACCGCGCGCGTCGCGCTCCCAGAAGAGCGGGTGCTCCAGTCGCTCGCGTTCGACCTCTGCCCATCCGTCCCTGTGCCAGAGCGCCTCGCGCGCGTAGCCCCCGTCCTCCATGAACGCGAGGTACTGGGCGCACGTCACCGGGTAACGGTCGATGCAGAAGGGGCGCAGCGACACCGTGTGGAGCGGACGCTCGTTGTCGTAGGCCCAGGCCGCGTCCGAACCGAGCGTCACCGTGAGCGCCGGCACCTCCACCTCGTCCAGCACCACCGCCACAGGAGGCTCGGGCAGCGCGGGCGCAGCGAGGTGCGCATCCCATCCGCGCATCAAGGCCAGCGTCGCGAGCAACGTCTCCACGTGCTGCTGCTCGTGCTGCGCCACCATGCCCCAGACGAACCCTCCCTCGCGCAGCACGTCTCCGCCGAAGCGCTGCGTCTCCAGGTATGCCAGCGCACGCTCGCGGACGTCCTTCGCGTAGCGGCGCGCCTGCGCGGGAGAGAGCATCGGCAGGTGGATGCGGCTCGCGCGGGGATGGCGGAAGGCGTCGTAGAGCGCATCCAGCGTCGCGTCCACGAGGGGCGTCGCTCCCAGCGCGCGCAGCAGCCACTGCTCCTCGTAGTTGGCCACGTGCGCGAGGTCCCACACCAGCGGGGACATGAGCGGCGAGTGCTGCGCCACCAGCGCCTCGTCGGGGAGCGGCGCCAGCAGGGAGAGCGTGCGCGCACGTGCCGCGGACAGCTGCGCCACGATGGCCGCGCGTCGTGCCCCGGCGTCCTCCTCGGGGCGCCGCCGCGCGCCGCCGCTCCTCGCCGCGCTCATGTGCCGTCCCCTCGCCCGCTGCCCCGGGCACCTCGCCAGCGAAAGCCTCCCGCCACAGCTCCTCTCACACCGTGTGGGACGGTGGGCCTGGCCCTCCCATCTGCGCACGAGGAGCCGTGGAGGCCCCGCGGGTTGCGACCGGAGAGCAACGGGATGTCCAGCGCACGACGTGCGGTGGCTCCACGAACCGGAGCCGTTTGTCAAAAGGCAACACTCCGGACGCCCATCCCCAGACAGTCCGGCGTCGCTACTTCACCTCGGGAGCGAGGCGCTGCGCCTCACCTTCCACAGACGCCGCGGTGACACGTCCGTTTCGAATGAATGACAATTCTTTGGCGCCCTGCTACCAAGAGCATGTTTGTCTTAATCCCATCCACAAAGGAGCAACGGATGTCTCTCGACAAGGCGTTCCGCGACATGATTCGCGCAGAGGTGGAGGTGCAGCTGCGGCCGCTGCAGGAGGCCGTCCAGGCGCTCCGGGCGGGGCTGGGTGACGTGGACCAGATGCGCGCAGCGGCCGAGGCACTGGCACCCGTTGCCAGCTTCATGGGCCGCTTCATGGGCGCGCCGGGAATGCCCGTCGCAGTGCCGCAGGCCAAGCGCGGGCCGGGCCGGCCCCGGAAGGTGGCCGCCGCCGCCAAGGGCGAGCGCAGGAAGCGGGGCCGTCCCGCCTCCGCCACGGCGGGCCAGGTGTGCGCCATCAAGGGCTGCGGGAAGGCGAGCCGCACCAAGGGCTACTGCTCCGCGCACTACCAGAAGCTGCGCATGCTGGACCGCAGCGGCCGACGCCCGACCGCGTGGGTGGACTACGCCGGACCGGCCAGCGTGGAGGACGTGAAGCTGCCGCGCGGTCGCGCTGCGTCCAAGGCCCTGCGCGAGGCCCGCTCCAGGGCCTGAGCGCAGCACCCGGTTGCCCAAACCCCCTCACCCTGTCCCTCTCCCAGGGGGAGAGGGGGAGATTGAGGTCCCTCTCCGGGGGAGGGGAGATTGGGCGCCCGCCCTGCCTCCGGGCGGGCGCACCCGGCACGCCACCCGGGAACGCTGAGGCGTCCGTCCTTCCCGAGCATTACCTGTCTCCCTAGAGTGGCGGGCATCATGAACAAGCGCGAGCTGGAGCCGGGCATCAAGACGGAGCTGGAGGCGGGCACCAGCTACGGGGACTACCTCCAGCTGCCCACGCTCCTCTCCGCGCAGGTGCCCCGGAGCACCCACCACGACGAGGTGCTCTTCATCATCCAGCACCAGACGAGCGAGCTGTGGATGAAGCTGCTCATCCACGAGCTCGACGCCGCGGTGGCCTTGGTGCGCCGCGACGAGCTGGAGCCGTCCTTCAAGATCCTGTCGCGCGTCGGGCAAATCCAGCGGATGCTCTTCGAGCAGTGGAGCGTGCTGGAGACGCTCACGCCCACCGAGTACCTCAGCTTCCGCGGCGCGCTCGGCCCCGCCTCCGGCTTCCAGAGCCACCAGTACCGCGCGGTGGAGTTCCTGCTCGGCAACAAGGACGAGAAGGCGCTCCTGCCCTTCCGCCACCAGCCCACCGTCCACGCCGAGCTGGCGCGGCGGCTGCGCACCCCCTCGCTCTACGACGAGTTCCTCCACCACCTGGCACGCACCGGCCTCCCGGTGCCCCAAGAGGTGCTCGAGCGCGACGTCTCGCAGCCCTACGAGAAGCACGACGGTGTGGTGGCGGTCTTCCGCCGGGTCTACGAAGAGCCCGAGAGGTTCTGGGACGCCTACGAGATGGCGGAGAAGCTGGTGGACGTGGAGGAGCGCTTCCAGCTGTGGCGCTACCGCCACATGATGACGGTCATGCGCGTCATCGGCTTCAAGACGGGCACGGGCGGCTCCTCCGGCGTGGGCTTCTTGCGCAAGGCCCTGGACCTGCGCTTCTTCCCCGAGCTGTGGGACGTGCGCACCGAGCTGTCGCCCCCCGCGCGCTGACGCGGCCTGCGCCGTCCTCCGGCGGTGATGCCCGGGACACACCTGTGCCCGCGAGCCTTGCCCCTCCCGGACACGCCCGGGTAGGAGTCGATGGGCCCATGTCCCCCGAGCCCGTCGTCTTCGAGCGCGTCGCGGTGCTCTGCTACCGCCTGTACGACATCGCGGACGAAATCCAGCTCGAGCCGGCACGGCGCCTGCTGACGGAGACGACGCGGCCCCTGCGGCTGCAGCGCGCGGGCAGCCAGTACGTGCAGCTGCCGAGTCCTCCCCTGGGCTTCGAGCTGGGGCGGCGCCCGCTGACGCTCAAGGCCGGCACCCTGTCGGTGGACGTGTCGGTGCGGGTGTTCGACCACGGGGCCGCCAGCGTCACGCTGAAGGTCCCCGTGCCCGCAGGCACCTCGCTGGAGGCGCTCACCGCGCTCGGGGACGAGCTCGAGGACAGCCAGAACGTGGACGCCCTCTGCGTGGACGTGGTGGAGGGGGTGCGCAGCCGGCTCGCGCGAGTGCTGGAGGGCAGCCACCTGTGGGAGCAGAACGAGAGCTACACCCTCTTCTTCGCGGAGGCCATCCAGGGGAATCCCTCCGCGCGCCACCTGCTGGAGCGCGCGGACCTGCCGCGGCTGCTCCTGGGGGAGGTCGAGGCGGACTCGCTCTCCACCTCCGAGCGCGCCGCGGTGCTCGCCTCCCACTTCAGCTACACGGACGAGGACCTGGTCGTCATCGACTGGAACGCCGCCTTCGTCTACGAGCCGTCGGGCTCGATGGACATCCCGGACCTCATCGAGCTGGCCAACGCACAGCTGCTCGAGCTGCGCTACTATGACGACCAGCTCGACACCAGCCTGCGCGGCACCTACGACGAGGTGGGCCGCCGCAAGCGCCAGTGGTACTCCATCTTCCGCTCCCCCTACCGCCAGCTGGCGCGGCGCACCCTCGTGACGCTCCTGGAAATCAACGAGTTCGTCGAGCGCGCGGAGAACTCGCTGAAGATCGTCGGGGACGTCTACCTGGCCAAGGTGTACGAGGCGGCGGTGCAGCAGGTGCGCGTCCCCGCGTGGCAGCAGTCCGTCACGCGCAAGCAGGGCCTGCTCGCGCACACCTACGAGCTCCTCAAGGGCGAGGTGGAGACCGACCGGGCGCTCACCCTCGAGGCCACCATCGTGGTGCTCATCGTCAGCGAAATCCTCCTGGGCGTCCTCAAGGTGCTCGGGCCATAAGCCACCTCATCGACGCCCATGTCCTCCCCCTCCGACAGCGCCCCGCGCATCCAGGCAAACGCCCCCGAGCGCGCACGCACGGGCAAGCGTCGCGTGGTGGTGGTGGACGACTCGCCCATCGCCCTCGCCATGCTGGAGGCGGGACTCGCTGCCTCGGGCTACGAGGTGCACGCGTACGACGCGCCGGACGCCGCGCTCCTGGGAGTGCAGGAGACGCTGCCGGACATCGTCCTGTCGGACCTGGAGATGCCCGGCATGACGGGGCTCGAGCTGTGCCGCCGTCTGAAGGAGGGGACCTCCCGGCCCGTGCCCGTCATCCTCCTCACCGCCAACGACGAGGACGCGCAGCGCGTCCGTGGCCTGCGCGCGGGCGCCGACGACTACGTCAGCAAGGCCGCCAGCCTCGAGGAGGTGACGGCCCGCATCGACGGGGTGCTGCGCCGCGCGGACGAAGCGGAGCGCTTGAGGACGCTCTTCGCCCGCTACACCTCCGAGGCGGTGGTGGAGGAGGCGCTGCGGCGGCCCTCGGGCATTGCCCTCACGGGCGAGCGGCGCGAGGTGACGGTCCTCTTCGCGGACCTGCGGCGCTTCACGCCCCTGGCCGAGGCGCTCGCGCCGGAGGAGACGGTCGCCGTCCTCAACGCGGTGCTCGGGCGGCTGGCCGATGCGGTGCTCACCTGCCGGGGCACGCTGGACAAGTTCCTCGGCGACGGCCTGATGGCGGTGTGGGGCGCCCCGGTTCAGGGGCCGGACGACCCGCTCCGGGCGCTCGAGGCGGCGAGGAGGATGGTGGCCGCGGTGGAGGCGCTGCGTGCGCAGGCCCGGGGTGACACCACCCACCCCTACGGCCAGCTGGCGCTGGGGGTGGGGCTCAACACCGGCATCGTGGTGGCGGGCAACGTGGGCAGCCCCCAGCGGACCGAGTACACCTGCATCGGCGACGCGGTGAACGTGGCCGCACGCCTGTGCGCCCTGGCCGCCCCGGGGGAAATCCTCATGGGCGAGCGCACCTACACCCTCGTGTCCTCGCACGGGCCCTTCGAGGGGCTTCCCCCCGTGCAGCTGAAGGGCAAGAGCCAGCCCGTGCCCGTCTGGCGCGTCAACGGTGAGGGACAGCGCAGCTGAGGGGGGGTCGCCCCCCGGGGCGCACTTCGTCTAGGCTCCTTGACTGTTCGCCTGCCCTGCAGGGCGAGGCCAACCAGGGAGGACGGGGTGGCATCCAGGAGGGGCTACGAGGAGCCGGAGCTCGTCTCCAACCGTGTCGCGGTGCTGCTGTACGGGGGGCTCGAGGAGGACCGGCGCACGTGGGCGGAGGAGGCCGCGAGCTTCTATCCCGCGGAAGGACCGCTGCGCGAGGTGCGCACCTTCCCGGACCTGAGGCACGCGCTCGAGCGAGGTCATGGCGTGGTGTACCTGCCGGACGTGCTGAAGCTGCCGGTGGAGGCGCAGCTCCACCTGGTGCAGGTGCTCGTGCGGCAGGAGGAGCGGCCCAAGGTGGTGGTGGGGCTGGTGGGCTCTCCCGAGGCCGCGCGCGAGCGGGGCGCACTGATGGATGACCTGCACTACCGGCTGCACCTGGCGATGGTGGACCTCTCCTCGGAGGCGGTCCGCACGGTCGTCCTCCGCCGGCGCGCGGAGCGGTCCGCCGCCAAGCCGCCCGTGAAGGCGGATGTGAAGCCTCCGGCCGCTGCGGCTTCGAAGGCCTCCGCGAAGCCCACCGTGAAACCGGTGGCCAAGCCGGACGTGAAGCTGGTGGCGAAGGCCGCCGAGAAGCCGCTCGCGAAGCCGGCGTCGAAGCCGGCGTCGAAGCCGCAGCAGAAGGCGCCCGCGCGGCAGCCCGCGGGGGGTGCGGCCCGAAGGCCCCCCTCGTCCCGGGCTGCCCGTCGCTAGAGGACGCTGTCCGCTCCGCGCCACTCCCCGGGTGCCGTCTGTCCGGGAGCGGGGCCGGTGGGGCGGAGAATTGACGCAAGCGGCCAAGCGCGTGATTAGCCTTGGAGGATGGACCGAGGGGACGCGCTGGCGCGGCTCGAAGAGCCGGTGGACATCGCCATCATCGGAGGAGGCGCCACGGGGCTGGGCACCGCGGTGGAGGCTGCCGCGCGCGGCTGGCGCGTGGCGTTGCTGGAGGCGCACGACTTCGCGAGTGGCACGTCGAGCCGCTCCACGAAGCTGGTGCACGGGGGCGTGCGCTACCTGGCGCAGGGCAACATCGGCCTGGTGCGCGAGGCGCTGCGCGAGCGCGGCCGGCTTCGCCGCAACGCGCCCCACCTGGTGGGCGAGCTCGAGTTCGTCGTCCCCGCCTATGACTGGTGGGCCGGGCCCTACTTCGGTGTGGGGCTGAAGCTCTACGACGTGCTGGCGGGCCGCTACCGGCTGGGGAGGAGCCGCTTCCTGCAGCGTGAGGAGGTGCTGGAGCGCATCCCCACGCTCGAGGCCGAGGGGCTTCGCGGCGGCATCGCCTACAGCGACGGCCAGTTCGACGACGCGCGCCTGGCGATGGCGCTGGCGCAGACGGCGTGTGGGATGGGAGCGGCGGTGCTCAACCACGCGCCGGTGGTGCGGCTGCTGAAGGAGGAGGGGCGGCTGTGTGGCGTGGTGGCGCGCGACGCGGAGTCGGGGCGGGAGCTCACGGTGCGCGCGAAGGTGGTGGTGAACGCCACCGGAGTCTTCACGGACGGGGTGCGCCGGATGGACGCGCCGGAGGCCGAGCCCGTCCTCGCCCCGAGCCAGGGCGTGCACCTGGTGCTGCCCGAGCGCTTCCTGCCCGGCAACCACGCGCTGATGGTTCCGCGCACGGACGATGGGCGGGTGCTCTTCCTCATCCCTTGGCACGGGCGGACGCTGGTGGGCACCACGGACACGCCGGTGCACGAGGTGTCGCTGGAGCCGCGGCCACTCGAGGAGGAGCTTGTGTTCCTCCTGGAACACGCGGCGCGCTACCTGCGCGAGGACCCGCGGCCCGAGGACGTGCTGAGCGTCTTCGTGGGCCTGCGGCCGCTGGTGCGCGCGGGCAAGGAGGAGGGCGCGACGAAGTCGCTCTCGCGCGACCACACGCTGCTGGTGAGCCAGAGCGGGCTCGTCACGGTGGTGGGTGGCAAGTGGACCACCTACCGGAAGATGGGCGAGGACACGGTGGACCGCGCCGAGCAGGTGGCAGGCTGGGAGCCGAGGCCCTCGCGCACGGCGGAGCTGCGGCTGCACGGTGCGCCTGCGGTCGAAGAGGTGCCGGAGGGACAGCTGGGACAGCGTGGCTCGCCGCTGGAGATGTACGGGACGGACGCGCCGCGGGTGCAGGCGCTGGTGACGGAGCGGCCGGAGCTGGGGGCGCCGCTGCACCCGCGGTTGCCGTACCTGAAGGCGGAGGTGGTGTGGGCGGTGCGCGAGGAGATGGCGCGCACGGTGGAGGACGTGCTGAGCCGGCGGACCCGCGCGCTGTTGCTCGACGCGCGCGCGGCGGCGGAGGCTGCGCCGGAGGTGGCCTCGCTGATGGCGCGTGAGCTGGGGCGCGATGTGGCGTGGGAGCACGCGCAGGTGGCGGCGTTCCGCGAGCGGGCGATGGCATCGCTGCTGCCGCCCGCACCCGTCCCCGAGGAATCGCGCGAGCAGGAACGCGAGACATTGCGGGTGCAGGGCGCATAGCCACCGTCCCCTCTCCCTCTGGGAGAGGGACTTCGGTGAGGGGGCTGTGGAACCCCGACCCATTTGCCTGGCTCTGGCAGCGGACGTCGCTCATCGATGTGATTGCCGCGTGGGGCATCATGCCGCGGGAATCGTAGGTGGCGTGCACGTCGGATGCTTGAAACGTCGGTGAAGCCATTTTCGCGACCCGCGTACTCCAATCGTGTCATGGCGCTGTACGCTCTCTCGGAACACCCCGGCCAGTCAGGAGCTCTCCGTGTCCGCATCTCCGCAGCCCCTCGAGCTCTCCTCGCCCCCGCCGCTCGGTGCGCAGCTGCTGCGTGCGGCTCTTGCGCGAAAGCCTGCGCACGCCCAGGAGGTGCCGCGGCTCGAGGTGCGCGTGCGCCACTTTCCGGTCGATGCACAGCAACTCGCGCGCTACCGCGTCGTGTGTGGCTTCGACGCGGACGGCTTCCTGCCTCCGACGTTCCCCCAGGTCCTCGCAACGCCCCTGCACCTGACGCTCCTCAACCGCCCCGAGTTCCCCTACCGCCTGATGGGGATGATTCACCTGCGCAACCTCATCCGGCAGCACCGCCGACTCCCGGAGGGCGCTCCGCTCTCCGTGGCCGTGTGGGTCGAGGGCCACCGCGAGGTGCGGCTGGGACGAGAGCTGGACATGCACACGCGCGTGGAACTGGAGGGGGCGCTCGCGTGGGAGGCCGTGACAACGATGTTGCGCAGGCTCCCCGGGAATGAAGCGCGCCCCCGGGACGAGAGGCCTGCTGCGCCCGTGGTGGATGAGTCCGCGTTCCGAGACAGCCGCCCCGCCCACTGGGGCGTGCCCGCGGACACGGGCTGGCGGTACGCGCGCGCCTCGGGGGATTACAACCCCATCCACCTGTCGGCGCTCACCGCGAAGCCCTTCGGCTTCCAGCGCGCGATTGCGCATGGCATGTGGACGCTCGGACGGTGCGTTGCGGAGATGGGCGAGGCCGCCACGGTGCCCGCACTCACGCTTGCCGTGGAGTTCAAGCGCCCCCTGCTCCTGCCCGCGCAAGTGCAGTTCCAGACGGCGCGCCAGGAGGATGGCGTCGCATTCCGCGTCGCCTCGAAGGAAGGCAAGGCGCACCTGGTGGGGCGACTGGTGCCTCGCGTGGAATAGCGCGGGGCTCGGGCACGCAGCTTCGACTGCGTTGTGACAGCCCCCTCACCCTGTCCCTCTCCCAGGGGGAGAGGGGAGGTGGCTCCCGGAGGGAGATTGCGAGCGCGGTCAGTGCCCGTGACGGTGCTTCTGGCCTCGCTTCACCTTGAAGCCTTCATCGGGCACACGTTTCTGCTCGGTGCGCTTCTGGATGGAACGCTTCGGAGCTGCCGCCTCGCGCGGTGCCGTCTTCCGGCCCGGCTCGGGCCGCGCCTTGCCCACTCGCGCGGGCGCGCCCCACTGACGGCCCTGGCGCTCCGCCTCCTCACCGAGGGTGCGCGGGAGCCCCATGCGCTCGTGCAGGGACTGACCGCGATGGCCCAGGCTCCGCTCCCACGCGTGGGCGTGCTCCTCCGCGTCCTCTGCGAAGGTGTGCGCGAGGCCCATGCGTTCGTGAAGCGACTCCCCTCGGTGGGCCATGCCGCGCTCGAACGCGCGGGTGTGCTCCTCCACCTCTTCTCCGAAGGTGTGCGCGAGCCCCATGCGCTCGTATGCGGACATGCCGGCCTTCGGGCGCTGCGCAGGCTCGGGCCTTCCGGCCTTCGCTGCAGCCTCCAGCTCCGCGCTGCGGCGCGCGACCTCCTCACCGAACGTCTGCCCGAGGCCCATGCGCTCGTGTGCGCTGCGGGTCTTCACACCGCGGACCGCGGCCCCTCCCGCTGCTGGAGTGCGACGCTCCACGCCCTCGCCCCGGCCGCGCATGCCCACACGCTCCGCTGCAGCAGTGGCCTTGCGCGCAACGTCGCGGACCTGCTCACGCGCTCCGCTCACGGCGATGGCGGCTGCCCCGCGCACCGTCGTCGCCACACCCCCGCCACCGGGCGTGGCCTTCTTCACGATGTCCTTCACACCGCGGGGGAGCGCCTCCTTCGCTCGCGCGGCCGCCCGCTTTGCTGCCCCCGCGAGCTTGCTCGCGACCGGCGCCGCTGCGCGCGCCACCGTCCGCTTCGCCTTGCTCACCACTCCGCGCCTGGCTGCCATGTCCGCGCTCCTCCGCCGTCAGGCCTCACAACCTACACACGCCAGACGGAGGGGGAAGCGGGGAGGGCGCACGCCGGAAGGGCGACCGGAGGACAGGGGCAGCTGCGTGCCGTCCACCTCGCGCGCCGGGGCAGTCAGGAACGCCCTGGACCGACGAGCGCCGCCGCATCCTTCAGCAGCCGCTCCACTGCGTCCGCGTCCTTCGAGTCGTAGTAGCCGCGGATGCCCCCCTGCCCGTCCACGAGCACGAAGTACTCGCCGTGGAAGATGCCCTGGACCTCGTCGTCCGCGGCGTCCTCGCGCCCCATGGCCACCTTGAAGCCGTCCAC
>JAKEEX010000393.1 GCA_022616315.1 Myxococcaceae bacterium | reverse complement strand
GGACGTAGGCGGCCCAGAAGTCGGGCATGACGAGGTCCGAGAAGGGGTAGCCCAGGATGCGCTCCACCTGCCTGCTCATGAACGACAGGCGGAGCGTCTGCGCATCCGCGGACCACGCGATGGCGTGCTTGTTCCCCTCCACCATCTTCCGGTAGCGCCGGTCGCTCGCGGCCCGGAGCTCGGACAGGCGGCGCTCGTACTCGTTGCGCTCCGCTTCCCGGAGCAGCCTCGCCTGCTCCTCGATGTGCTCGCGCTGCCGGACGAGCCTCACGAACATCGCCACCTTCTTGCGGACGATCTCCGCGTCGAGAGGCTTGATGAGATAGTCGAACGCTCCCAGCGAGTAGGCCCGGTAGATGTGTCCGATGTCGGTGGCGACGGCCGTCACGAAGAGGATGGGGATGTTCCGGGTGCGCTCGAGCTGCTGGAGGATGGCCGCCACCTCGAAGCCCTTCATGCCGGGCATGGCCACGTCGAGCAGGATGACCGCGAAGTCCTCGCGCAGCACTTGCCTGAGCGCCTCCTCGCCCGAGGTCACCTTCGTGAGCCGGTACTCCGGAGAGTCCAGCATGGCACCGAGGGCCATGAGGTTCTCGGGGATGTCATCCACCAGCAGGATGTTGACGGGAGCAGGCGCCTCGCTGGATGTGCGGGTTTCCAAGGGGCTTCCTCACTCGCTGCGCAGGTTGCGGACGAGGACCGCCGCCAGCTGGCGAATGTCTGCGGGCTTCGAGATGTAGTCGTCGAGCCCCGCGGCGAGGCACTGTGCACGCTCGGACTCGCTCGCCTTGGCCGTGTGGGCGATGACCGGCACGTTCCCGAACCCCGGCATGGCGCGGATCTGCTTCGTCGCCTGCACGCCGTCCATCTCCGGCAACATGATGTCCATGAGGATGAGCGCGACGTCCGGGTGCTCCTTCAGCCGCGCGAAGGCCTCGTTGGCATTCAGGGCCGGCACAGGGATGGCCTTGTGCCGCTCGAGGAAGCTTGAGAGGACGTAGAGGTTGCGGACGTCGTCCTCGACGACCAGGATCTTCTTTCCCTCCAGACGCTCGAGGTCCACCGGAGCAGCGGGCTGCGGCAACGTCGGTGCCACCTCCGGCACCGCCACCTGAACCTGCGGCACCGTCGGGACCTGCACCTCCGGCTCCGTCGGCAGCTGCACTTGCGGCATCGACGGCAGCTGCACCGTCGGTGCTGCGGGAAGAGGTTCCATCCACGCCCCCTTGGGCTCCTCGGGAGAGAGGGGCAGATAGAGCGTGAACGTGCTGCCGCCACCGGGGGTGCTCACGAGGTTGATCTCCCCTCCCAGGATGCGGGCCTACTCCCGGCTGATGGACAGCCCCAGGCCCGTCCCTCCGAACCTCCGGGTGATGCTGGTGTCGGCCTGCTGGAAGGCCTCGAAGATGAGCTGCTGTTTGTCGGGCGGGATGCCGACTCCCGTGTCCGTCACCGAGAAGGCGATGACTCCGGGCGCTCTCCGGAGCAGCTCGTTGCGGAAGGGTGCCGAGGCGGCCGCCCGCTCCACGCGCAGCGCCACGCCTCCGTGCTCGGTGAACTTGAAGGCGTTGGAGAGCAGGTTCTTGAGGATCTGCTCGAGGAGCTGGCGGTCCGTGGTGAGCGCCGTCGGCGCGTCGGGGGCCGCTTCGAGCTTGAAGTCGAGGTGGCCCTGAATGGCCACCGGCCGGAAGGTCTGCTCCGCGAAGTCGAGCACCTCTGCGACGGGGAGGACCTCGTAGTGCGTCTCGATGCGCCCCGCCTCCACCTTCGAGAGGTCCAGGATCTGGTTGATGAGCGCCAGGAGGTCGCGCCCCGACGCGTGGATGGTGCCCGCCCACTCGCGCTGCTGGGGCGTGAGGTTCCCGCCCGCGTCCTCCTCCAGCATCTGCGCGAGGATCATCATGCTGTTGAGGGGCGTGCGGATCTCGTGCGACATGTTGGTGAGGAACTGGGACTTGTAGCGGGAGACCCGCGCCAGCTCCTGGGCCTTGCCCTCGAGGGAGGCGCTGGCCTGGGTGATCTCCCGGTTGCGCACCTCGAGCAGCTGCGCGTT
>JAKEEX010000392.1 GCA_022616315.1 Myxococcaceae bacterium | reverse complement strand
CGGGGCGGCGTGCAGGCGCTTGCCGTCACTGCCCAGGAGCATGCCGTGCCGGAAGTCCAGGCACACGGCCGTGAGCGTGTACCGCGAGCGCTCGCTGGCTATGGCCTGGCACACGAAGCGCGCGCCCTCGCTGAAGCCCGGCAGGACTTGGATGCTGGCCTTGGGGTTGCCCGGCACGCCCGGCAGCTCGGGGTATGTGTCGTCGTTCACGGCGAGCTGGACCTGCTCAATGCTCGCCAGCTTCCCCTGCACGCCCAACGCGACGACGTCCACGCCCCGGGGCAGGGCCTTGAGCACCGCGAGGAAGCCCCTGGCCGGAAAGCACCGCGCGATACCGGCGCTGCCGTTGTCGCTGCACGCGGGCAGCGCTTCCACGAGCGACTGGTCGAAGTTGGTGCTGCGCAGCTCGACCGAGTCCTCCTTGAGCGCGACGTGGATGGCGTCCATCCGCGTCCACGAGCGCATCACTCGACACGCGCGCTGCACGGCCTGCGTGAGCGCGCGACGGTCCACGGACAGCACGCTTTCCTCCTCTCTCACGAATGCCGCGAGGGGGCACGCCACCCACCGTGGATGACGTGCCCCCTCCGACCGCCTGCCCTACCGCACCTTACTCACGAGCTTCTGGCGCTTGGCCTCGCCCACGAACCCAGCCACGCGCTTCCAGTAGTCCGCGAGCGCCAGGATGGCGTCCACGGCTGCCGGCTGCTGCGTCACGAGCACGCTCGCGAACCGGGGGCCGCTCGCGGCGTGCCCGGCCGCGCTGCCCGCCTCGCGCACCTTGCCGGCCACGTGCTCGACCAGCTTGGCGTACTTCGCCGCGCTCGCCAGCTCGTCCTTGCTCGGCGGCTTGGGCGCGCTCGCCTGGGGCTTGGTGGCCTTGCTGGCCGCGCTCTTGGCGATGGTCTTCACGTCCTTCGTCGAGAGCTTGCCCCCGAGCTTCTCGGCCTTGGCCTTGTGCACGGCCTCGCGCACCCTGGCCATCACCTTGGGCTGCTCGGCCTTGGGCGCCTTCGCCGTCGCCCGCGCCACCTCGCGCCCCTGGGTCTCGGTCAGCTCGCCCTTGGCCACGTCCTCCTGCAACGCCGGGGAGAGCTTGAGCAGGGAGAGCTTCACGTTCACCGCGGCCACGCTCAGCCCGAGCCGCTTGGCCACCTGCTTCTGCGTGTGCCCGCACTTCTCGATCAGGGCGTGGATGGCCTTGGCCTCGTCGATGGGCGTGAGCCCCTCGCGCTGCAAGTTCTCCGTGATGGAGAGCTCCAGCTGCGCCACGCTGTCCAGCCCGGGCCGCACCAGG
>JAKEEX010000391.1 GCA_022616315.1 Myxococcaceae bacterium | reverse complement strand
TGCGGCTGTCCCTCGCGGCTGCGGAGGGGCTGACCGCAGGGGCCCGGCGGATCTCGCGGCGGGTGCGGCTGGGAGCGGTGGTGCGGAGGGTGCTGGACGCGTCGGCGCGGTGACACCGGGAAGTGGCGATGTCGTCCCGGTGTGCTACAGCTCCGTCGCACCATGGCACTCGAGCTTGCGGCGAGCGTGTGTGAGGTCTGCGGCGGTCGGGGTCACGTGCGGGAGCGGAAGGATGACCGCGCCACGGCGCGCCTGTGCGCGTGCAGCCGCGAGTGCAGCGTCTGCGGCAACAGCGGCTTCGCCCGCGTCGTGCGCGAGGACACGTTCAGCGAGAAGGTGGGCAAGCGCAGCTACGAGGTGCTGAGTCCGTGCGAGTGCCGAGGGCGCACAGCGCGTCTGGAGCGCTTCGCGGAGGCCGGCATCCCGGGCGTGCTCGCCCACGCGGACTTCGATGGGTACCGCGCGTCCAGCGAGGCGCAGCACCAGGCGTGTCAGGTGGCGCGCGCGTTCGCGGATGCGTTCCGTGCAGGGAAACCGGCGCGGGGGTTCATCATCAGTGGGCCCGTCGGAACCGGAAAGACGCACCTGCTGTCCGCGGTGCTCGCGCAGCTGACGCTCGAGTCGGGGGTGCGCGCGCGCTACCAGGAGATCTCGCTGCTCTACGCGGACATCCGGCGTGGGTTCCGGGACGGGAAGAGCGGTGGGGAGATCATCGGTCCCCTGTCCGAGGTGGACGTGCTCGCCATCGACGAGCTGGGCAAGGGGCGTGGCTCCCAGTTCGAGATGGAGACGCTCGATGAGCTCATCGCGCGGCGGTACAACGCGGCGAAGCTGACGCTCTTCGCCACCAACTTCTCTCTGGAGCGAGAGCAGAAGGCTCAGCGCAGCCCGTCCGGGTACCTGAGCACCGAGGATGCTCGCGGCGCAGCGCGGGAGTCGACTCTTCTCCGCGAGCGTGTCGGCGAGCGCATCTACAGCCGGCTCTGCGACATGTGCACGTTCGTGGAGATGCCGCAGGACTCCGAGGTCTCGAAGGACTACCGCGTCATGAGGCAGGAGCTGGAGCAGCGCCAGTCCCGGCCCCGGCAGTCGCGGCGGTGACGCTCAGCCGATGAACTCCCGGTGGAGCCGGCGGGTGAGCGCCGCGAGGTGCGCCTTGTCCACCAGCAGTGAGAGGCTCAGCGGGGACACGTGCGCGCCCAGGACGTCCACGTGCAGCTCCTCGGCGGCGAGGAGCGCCTGGCGCAGGAGCGCCCAGTCCGCGTTGATGCCCGCGCCCACGCACGTCACCGTGCCCGTGTCCTCGCGCAGCCGCACCCGCTCACCGAAGCGCGCCGCGAGCTGCTCGCGCAGGGAGGCGAGCCCGTGCACGTCCTGCAGCGGAATGGACACGACACAGCGCCCGCCTTCCGCGGACAGGGCACGGCCGCGCACGCCACGCGCGTCGAGGAACTCGAGCAGCTCGCCCGGTCCCGGTGCTCCGACCTGCGCCTCGAGGACGGCGAGCTCCGCCTCGGCGGTGACAGCCTTCACGCGCGCGTCCGACGGGCGCGCGAGGGCCTCCACCCGCGTGCCCGTGCCCGCCCCGTGCGTGGACTTCGCGAGGATGACGATGCCGCGTGTCCGCGCCCACTCCACCGCCTGCGCGTTGAGCACCTTGGCCCCGGCGGCCGCGAGCTCCTGCATCTCCTCGTGCGTGAGCGCCTCGAGCTTGCGTGCGTCCGGGACGACTCGCGGGTCCGCGGTGAAGATGCCGTCCACGTCCGAGTAGATCTCACACGCCTCGGCACCCAGCGCCGCCGCGAGCGCCACCGCCGTCGTGTCCGAGCCGCCGCGCCCGAGCGTCGTCACCTCGCGCCGGAAGCTCACGCCCTGGTAGCCGGCCACGATGACCACCTTCCCCGCATCCAGCGCCTCGTGGATGCGCTGGGGGCGCACCTCCACGATGCGCGCCTGTGCGTGGTCATCCGTGGTGATGATGCCGCTCTGGCTTCCCGTGAAGGAGATGGCCGGCGCGCCCAGCTCCTGCAGCGCCATGGACAGCAGGGCCATGGAGATGCGCTCGCCGCAGGTGAGGAGCATGTCCAGCTCGCGCCTCGGCGGGTCCGCGGACACCTGCTTGGCCAGCGCCAGGAGCTCGTCCGTCGTGTCCCCCATGGCGGAGACCACCACGACCAGCTTCTCGCCCGCGTCCTGCCGCGCCTTCACCCGCGACGCCACCTTGCGGATGCGCTCCACGTCCGCCACCGACGAGCCGCCGTACTTCTGCACCACGATAGCCATCCGGAACGCCTCCACGGTGTGGCCTCACAGGCCACGCTGGGTGGCCGCACCTTGCACGAATGCGACCAGGCTGCCCACCCCGCGCGGGTGTCCCGAGGCCGCGGTTGCCCGCCCGCAGGCCGTGCCAGGGATGGAGGCCCGGGGGCCGCGGTTGCGGGGCCGATTCGCCGGGGCCCGGTGTATACGGAGGCGTACCGGGCGCCTTCCGTCGAGGAGCTTTCCCATGCCGATGATCGAGGTGCAGAACCTCACCAAGCGCTACCAGGACCGCGTGGCGGTCCAGTCGCTCTCGTTCTCCATCGCGGAGGGCGAGATCCTCGGCTTCCTGGGGCCCAACGGGGCCGGAAAGTCCACCACCATGAGGATGCTGACCGGCTTCCTCCCGCCCTCCGAGGGGACGGTGCGGGTGGACGGCTTCGACGTCTTCGAGAGCCCCATGGAGGTCAAGCGCCGCATCGGGTACCTGCCGGAGACACCGCCGCTCTACCTGGAGATGACGGTGCGCGGGTACCTCCGGTTCGTGGCCAGTCTCAAGGGCGTGCCCGGGCGCCAGATGGCGGCCGAGGTCGACCGGGTGGCGGAGCTGACGGACCTGAAGCCCGAGCTCGGCCGCATCATCCAGAAGCTCTCCAAGGGCTACCGCCAGCGCGTGGGCATGGCCCAGGCGCTGCTCGGAAGCCCCAGGGTGCTCATCCTCGACGAGCCCACCGAAGGACTGGACCCGAGCCAGCGCAAGGACGTCCGCTCGCTCATCAGGGGGCTTGCCGGGCAGCACACGGTCATCCTCAGCACCCACGTGCTGAGCGAGGTGGCCCTCACCTGTGAGCGGGCCCTCATCCTGCGCCGCGGACAGCGGGTGGCGCACGACAGCATCCAGGCCATCGCCCAGACCCACGGCGGGCCCAACGGCTCGCTCGAGGAGGCGTTCATCCGCCTCACCCAGGACGATGAGTCGTCTCCGGTCAACGCGGAGCGCCCGTCCGAGGCCGCCTGACCCCCTTCCCTTCCGAGGACCGACACCATGCGGAACACCCTGGCGATCGCTCGCAAGGAGCTGAGCGCCTACTTCACCACCCCGTGGGCCTACATCGTCTTCACGATGATGCTCGGCATCACGTCGTTCTTCTTCGTGGCCATCCTGCAGGACTTCTCCGAGGTGCAGGAGATGGTGCGGGCCAACGGGGGCTGGGCACAGGCGGAGCGCCTCGATCCCGGCCTGGCCGACTACAAGAACCTGACCGACGGCGTGGTCATGCAGCTGTGGGGCGTGCTCTCCGTCGTCACGCTCTTCCTCGCGCCGTTCCTCGCCATGCGCCTCTTCGCCGAGGAGAAGCGCAGCCGCACGATGGAGCTGCTCATGACCGTGCCGGTGCGGCCGGTGGAGATCGTGCTCGGCAAGTACCTGGGAGGGCTGGGCGTCATCGGCACCACCCTCGGACTCACCATCGTCTTCCCGCTCACGCTGGCGCTCTTCGGCCGCGCGGAGACGGGCAGCGCCATCGAGTGGTCCACGGTGCTCCTGGGCTACGGCGGACTGCTCCTGTGGGGTGCGACGTGCATGGCCATCGGGATGTTCCTGTCCGCGCTCACCGAGTCGCAGATGCTCGCGGCCATCCTCACCTTCGCGCTGCTGCTGCCATGGATGTTGCTGCGGGGAGTGGCGCGCGGGGCCGAGGAGCCCCTGCGCAGCATCCTCCACCACCTGTCCTTCGACGCGCAGCTGGAGGGTCTGACGTCCGGCGTGCTGGACCTCAAGGCGCTCGTGTTCTTCGCGTCCGTCATCCTGTTCTCGCTGCTGCTCACCCACCGTGCGGTCGAGGCGCAGCGTTGGGCCTGAAGCGGCCCTTCTTGTCCCGTCCGGAGGAATCGCCGTGAAGTCCGCCAACATCGGGAAAATCCTGGGCGCCATCGGGCTGGTGCTCCTGCTGTCCGCGCCCGTCACCTACTTCGTCACCACGGGAGATGCGTGGATCGCCGGCGTGAAGGCCGCGCTGGGCGCCGTGCTCGTGGGCGCTTTCTTCGCCACCCACGTGGGCCAGCTGTCCACGCTCGCGACGAAGCGGGCGTCGTTCTACGTCACCACCTCCGTGCTGACGGCGGCGGTCGCGCTCGCAGGCCTCGTGGCGGTGAACTACATCGCCGCGAAGCGCAACAAGACGTGGGACCTGACCGCCCACCGCCTCCACTCCCTCGCGCCCCAGACGGTGAGCGCGGTGCAGGGGCTGAAGCAACCGGTGAAGGTGCTCGCCTTCCTGCCGCCGGGTGCACAGGGCTACGAGGTGCTGGAGGGCCTCTTCCAGCGCCTCCGCGCGGCGGCGCCGGAGAAGCTCGACTACGCGTTCAAGGATCCGCGAAAGGCCCCGGACCTGGCGGCGAAGTATCAGCTGCGCGAAGGACAGGTGCAGGTGGTGCTCCTGCGTGGCGAGGGCCAGAGCGAGTCGCACACCCGCGTGGAGTTCGGCGGCCCGCGGGACGCAGAGCAGGACCTGACCAACGCGCTGCTGAAGCTCGACGCGACGGGTGAGCACAGGGTGTACTTCGTGGTCGGCCACGGCGAGTGGCCCATCGAGGACACCGCCGCGCTTCCGGGCGACGCGCTGGGAGGCCTGTCCAAGCTGCGCCAGTCGCTGGCGAAGGAGGGCTACACCCCGGCCACCTTGAGCCTCGCGGGCAAGAAGGAGGTCCCGCGCGACGCCGCGCTGGTGGTGGTGGCCGGCGCCAAGTCACGCCTGGCGGGTGCCGAGGAGGAGCTCCTGCGCAGGTACGTGGACGCGGGTGGAAGGCTGCTCGTCTTCGCAGAGGCGAACGTGGAGGCCGGCCTGGACACGCTGCTCGGGGCGTACGGCGTGCAGGTGGACCCGGGGCTGGTGGCGGACTTCGAGTACACGAACAGCAACGTCTACGTCCCGCTGACGCCCTTCTACGGGGACCACGAGGTGACGCGGCCCCTCGCGCGGCTGCAGCTCATCACCGAGCTCCCGACGGTGCGCGCGCTCACGGTGCTGCGCGAAGGCACGGCCGAGGGCGTCACCGCCACCCCGCTGGTCCTCACCTCCCCCAGCGCGTGGGTGGAGAGCACCCCCAACGAATCGCCCGAGGCGAGCGAGGGCGAGAAGATGGGCTCCGTTCCGGTGGTGGTGGCCAGCACGCGCAGCACCGCGAGCGCCGCAGACAAGCGCTTCGACGAGGCGCGCGTCGTGGTCTTCGGTGACTCGCAGCTGCTCCTCGACGAGAACTGGGGCCACGAGCCCAACCGCAACCTCGTGATGAACACGTTCGGGTGGGCCACGAGCCAGGCCGCCAAGGTCACCATCCGCCCGCGCGACCGGGACATCTCCACCATCGACCTGGACCGCGCCACGCTTGCGCGCATCCGGTTCGTGTCCGCGGACCTGTTGCCCCTCGGCATGCTCGGTGTGGGGCTCGCCATCTGGCTCGCGCGGAGGAGCAGGTGAGCCAGGCACGGAGGAGCCTCCTGACGCTCGCGGTCCTGACCGCTGGAAGCCTCGGGCTCGCGCTCTTCGCATGGCTCGGCGTGAAGGAGCCCGACGAAGCGAGCGCGGAGCGGAAGGTGGTGGAGCAGAAGCTCTTCGCCACCCAGGGACCGGGTGAGCGCGCAGCGGACGGCGGTGAGCCCGTGCCGGCGCGCATCTCCCGCATCACAGTGCAGGCCAAGGGGGACACCACCACCCTCGAGCGCACCGAGGCGGGCTGGCGGGTCGCGGCTCCCGTGCAGGCGAAGGCGGATGCGATGGCGGCGGATGCGCTCTTCAGCCGGCTGGAGACGGGCAAGCTCGACGAGGTCGTGGAGGAGGCTCCCACCGACGCGGACCTGGAGCGGTATGGCCTGAAGACGCCGCGCTTCTCCGTCACCGCAGTGGCCCCGCTCGCAGCCGGCGGGGACGAGACCGTGACGCTGCACGGCGGCATCGAGAACCCCTTCAACGGCGCGGTGTACATGCGGCGCGTGGGAGATCCGCGTGTCTACACGGCCCAGGGCAGTGTGCGCGTTGCACTGGAGAAGAGCCTCTTCGAGCTGCGTGAGAAGGAGGTGCTCGGCTTCGAGGAGGGGAAGCTCACGGCGCTCGAGGTGAAGGGCAAGGCGCACCGTTACCGCCTCGAGCGCGGCGCGGACAAGGCGTGGAAGGTGGTCCAGCCGCGCGCGTTCGACGCGGATTCTGCGGCCGTCACGTCCCTGCTGTCGTCACTCCGCAGCGCACGCGCGGAGGCCTTCCTCGTGGACTCCCCTGGTGAGCGACAGCGACTCGGCTTCGGGAGACCCGCGGTGGACGTGGTCGTCACGGCCGCCGGCGGAATGCAGGTGCGGGTGCGCCTTGCGCAGCTGACGGAGGAGGGAGTCACGAAGACGTTCGCGCTGCGGGAGGAAGCCGGGGCCGTGGTGCTCGCCCAGGTGGGTGGCGCACCCATCCACGCGCTGGACACCGCCGAGGACGGGCTTCGCGACAGGTCGGTGCTCCGCTTCGAGCGCGAGGCCGTCGCAGAGCTCGTCTTCTCTCCGGGAGGTGGGCACGAGGGTTTCGCGGTGAGACGCGTGAGGGGCGCGGATGAGGGCGCGGCGTGGCAGGTGGTCCGACCGCGTCCGGGCCCGGCGCGCACGTACAAGGTGTCGTCGCTCCTGTGGAGCCTCGGGGCCTTGAAGGCGAGCGGCTTCGTCGAGGAGGCCCCGAAGGCCTGGGCGAAGTACGGTCTGAGCGATGGTGCACGCTCGGTGGCACTGCTCGATGCCGGCGGGAAGGAGCTCGCGCGGCTCGTCGTGGGCAAGGGCGTGCCCGGGAAGAGCGACACCGTGTTCGCGCGTGGCAGCCGGGACCTCGTGCTGGAGCTCGAGGCGTCGCGGTTGGAGGAGCTCCCTTCGGAGGTGGACGAGTTGCTCGAGGCTACGCCGGCGGATGCAGGCAACGAAGCTTCGCGCGGTGACTGAGTGAGGCTCGCGGCTTCACAGCCCCCTCACCCTTTCTCCCTCTCCCAGAGGGAGAGGGCTCAGACCTCGACGAGCTTGAAGCGCTGGTCGGGGTTGAGCCGCGCCATGAGCGGCATCGCCACGTTGTAGACGGGGATGCCGGCCTTGGTCTTCCCCTCGTGCGAGCCGTGGTGCGCGTGGCCGTGAAAGACACACGCAGCGCCGAAGTGGTCCACCGGCATGGCGAGCCGGCTCGTCCCCAGGAACGGAAAGATCTCGACGTTCTCCCCGTGGATGGTCTCCACCACCGGGGCGTAGTGCATGATGACGACCTTCTTCGCCACCTCGATCTTCGCGAGTGCGGCCTCGAGCTTGAGCGACTCGGTCACCGCCTCCTGCACGAAGGACTTCGTCAGCCCCTCGCCGAAGGCCTGGAGCGTGGCGTTGCCGAAGCCGCCCGCAAAGCCCTTCACGCCCGCGACACCGAGCACCTTGTCGAAGAGGAAGTGGTTGCCGTCCAGACAGTGCACGCCCACGCGTGTGAGCTCGGCACAGATGTCCTTCGCCGCGCCCCCCTCGTAGTCGTGGTTTCCGAGCACCACGACACACGGCACGCGAAGCGCGGAGAGCTCCCCGGCGAGCACCTTTCCCTCGCTCGCCCACCCGCGGTCGGTGAGGTCGCCGCAGAGGACCAGCAGGTCGGCCTGAGCGTTGACCTGCTGGACGAACTTCTGGAAGCGCCCCTGGTGGTCGTCGCGGCAGTGGAGGTCCCCCGCCGCCGCCACCCGGACCCTGGAGTTCGCGTGTCGACGCTCCATGGAGCACAAGCTAGGGACGCGGGCCCCCCGCCGGATGTGAACCCCCTGACGTCGGCACGCTGGGCAGCCGGGCTCCCCGCTCCTCGAATCCTGGCAGGGGTGCGCCGCTCTGCCTTGACTCGGAGGCCCCCCATCCCTAAGAGACGGGCCCTGCTCCTCAAGGCCCGGGCACAGCCCCTCAAGGCCCCAATCCCTTCAAGGAAGACCGAACGATGGCTCGCGTCACCGTGGAAGACTGCCTGCCCCTGGTGGACAACCGCTTCGCCCTGGTGCTCCTGGGCGCCAAGCGGGCACGCCAGTTGATGGCCGGCGCCCGGCCCATCCTCGAGGTGTCCAAGAACAAGCCCCCCGTGCTCTCCCTGCGCGAGGTGGCCACGGGCAAGGTGAAGTTCGACCGGGACGTGCGCGAGGCGCTGACCGGGAAGTTCGCCGGTACCACGCGGTAGCACCTCCACTCCGACGCAGGCTCTGCCTGCCCTACGGCCCCTTCAGCTGCGTCAAGGCGCGAGCGACCACCTCCCGCTCGCCCCGGTACGCGAGCTGGTGCGCCGCGTCCGCGAGCGGGATCCACCGCGCCTCGTCCACCTCCTCGCGCATGGCCTCCTCCAGCCGGTCGATGTCCCCGGCGTGGAAGCGGAAGAGGAAGAAGTGGACGGACTTGAAGATGCGCTCGCCGCGGAAGTGGTAGCTGTAGTGGATGGGGCCCAGGTCCGCCTCCAGCGTCACCGAGAGCCCCGTCTCCTCGCGCACCTCGCGGATGGCGGCCTGCTCGGCGGTCTCCCCCTCGTCGATGTGGCCCTTGGGCAGGGCCCACACCCTGCGGCCGCGGGGACGGATGACGGCGAGCTCGAGCGACCCCTCGTGCTCGCGCACCACCACCCCGCCTGCTGAGACCTCCCGCCGCATGCCTGCCCCACACCTATCCCGCCCGTGGCGGAAAGTCAGTCGGGCATTGGTGTCAGGCAGGCCGTGGCGTCAGACGGGGGCCGCGAGGTAGCGCAGCTTCGCCTCCGCGCCGAGCCGGTAGCAGGCCCGCAGCTCCGACAGCAGGAGGTCCAACCTCCGCGCGGTGATGGGGCGAAGCAGCCGCTTGCAGTAGGCGCGCGACAGGCGGTTGGCCTCCTCGTAGCGCCACCGCGCCTCTTGCGTGAGCTGCGGGCGGTAGCCCACGTGGTCGAAGAGGCGTCCCATCAGCTCCTGCGCCCACGCACCCACGCCCTCGCCCCAGCGCGGCAGCACGCAGAGGACGAACTTGTCCACCTCCGCCTGGGCCTCCAGCTCCAGGAGGCTCACCGTGCGCTCCTGCGAAGCGGTGTGCGCCAGGTAGAGGAAGTGGCTCACGCCCTCCGCCAGCTGGCAGAAGTCGGGCAGGGCACGCACGAGCACCGCGTTGGGCGGATGGCCCTCCAGGGCGCGCAGGCGCGCGAGGAGCTCCGGCGCGAAGTACAGGGCGAGCTCCAGGGTGCCATCCTCCTCGAGCACGAGGAGCTCCTCCTCCGCGTGGCCGCTCGCACCCAGGCGCGCCGCCGTCTCCCGGTCCACCATGAAGGCCTCGGCCCGCGCCTCGCAGCGGATGCCGTAGACCGCCTCCAGGTGCGCCTGGACCCTGTCCACCATCATCAGCTGGGCAGCCCCGGCTTGACGGGCATCAGCCCGGCGTCCACCAGCACGCGCTCCAGCCTTCCGCTGCCGGTGCGCACCCAGCTCTCGTACACGCGCAGGGCGCCGCTCGCGCCGTGCTGCACGAGCCCGCGCGCGGCGATCTCCTCCAGCACCTCCACGAGCGAGCGGAACTTGTCGTGCAGCTCGCGGTACACGCCAGAGAAGCCGCTCAGGGGCGTCAGCTCCGCCACCTGCCCGTACGCCGTGCCCCCCATCTGGATGTAGTAGTCCGGGCCCACCACGCGCTCGCGCAGGGCCTCCGCGAAGAAGCCCACGGTGTAGAGGGAGACGTCCCCCAGCCGCCGCAGCATGCGGATGCGCTCGTCCCGCTCGGCCTGCTGCGCCCGGTGGTAGAGGACCGCGAGCGGCTCCTCGCAGGCCTTCCCACCCTCTTCGCGTGCGAACAGCTTGTCCGCCGCTGCGAACTCCGACAGCAGGTTCGCGACGTAGAACTCCGTCCCCTCCCCCAGCTGGAGCTGCTGGTGCCCGCTGACCTCGGTGAGGAGAGTCCGGAAGAACTCCTTCAGCGATGAGGTGGCAACCAGTGGACTGCTCATCCGCGCTCCCTCTTTCCGCGGCCCGAAGCCAGAAAGGCCCGTGAGCCTGGTGAGAACGGTAGCAACGCCGCCCCGCGCCGGCAAAACACACCCCCCAATGATTTCAAGAGGTTGCGCTAGCACTCCGGTCCCCTGAGTGCCAGGAGACGCAGGTGCGCACGGTGGGCCGGCGTGGGACGCGCGTGGACTCCGCTCAGCAGGAAAGCTGAGGGATTCCAGTGCCTTGACTTCAGGGAAGGCTTCCCCCGGAGCGCCTTGACAGGGGTCCGACCGTGGCTATTGTCCGGCGCGCTTCTGCGTTAGCACTCAGCGAAGACGAGTGCCAGACGCGTCAACCCCAGACACCGAAGGAGACTCACCATGGCGAAGTTCCGTCCCCTGCAGGACCGCCTCCTCGTCAAGCGCGTGGAGGAGGAGAACAAGACGCGTGGCGGCATCATCATCCCGGACACCGCGAAGGAGAAGCCGCTGGAGGGCAAGGTGGTGGCGGTGGGCAACGGCAAGGTGCTCGAGGACGGCAAGGTCCGCCCGCTGGACATCAAGGCGGGTGACAGCATCCTGTTCAGCAAGTACGCGGGCACCGAGGTGAAGATCGACGGTGAGGACCACCTCATCCTGCGCGAGGAGGACGTGCTCGGCGTGCTCGAGAAGTGAGCACGACCTGACCGCCGTTCCCCACCTGAAGAACCCAACGAAACACACCCGAGAGAGCTGACATGGCCAAGGAAATCATTTTCGACGTGCGCGCACGGGATGCCATCCTGCGCGGCGTCAACGTCCTCGCGGACGCGGTGAAGGTGACGCTGGGCCCCAAGGGCCGCAACGTGGTCATCGAGAAGAGCTTCGGCTCGCCGACCATCACCAAGGACGGTGTGACGGTCGCCAAGGAGATCGAGCTCGAGAACAAGTTCGAGAACATGGGCGCCCAGATGGTCAAGGAGGTGGCCTCCAAGACCTCCGACGTGGCCGGTGACGGCACCACCACCGCGACGGTGCTGGCGCAGGCCATCTTCCGCGAGGGCAGCAAGCTGGTGGCCGCGGGGCACAACCCCATGGAGATCAAGCGCGGCATCGACAAGGCCGTGGAGACCCTGGTGGGCGAGCTGAAGAAGCTCTCCAAGCCCACCAAGGACAAGAAGGAGATCGCCCAGGTGGGCACCATCTCCGCCAACGGCGACGAGACGATCGGCAACATCATCGCGGACGCCATGGAGAAGGTGGGCAAGGAGGGCGTCATCACGGTGGAGGAGGCCAAGGGCC
>JAKEEX010000044.1 GCA_022616315.1 Myxococcaceae bacterium | reverse complement strand
TGAAGTCGTCGTCACGCTCGAAGCGGATCTTGGAGGGAGTGGGCGGAGTCGGAGGTGTCGCCGGAGTGGGCGGAGTCGGAGGCGTCGCCGGAGTGGGCGGATTGGGCGGAGTCGGAGGATTGGGCGGAGTCGGCGCAGTTCGCGAAACCCGGGCCAGGAGTGTTCGAGACGCGCGCTGCGCGCGGACGGAGTGCTCGTCCTCCTCTCCGTCGTCGGACGCGGCAGCGCGGGGCTCCGCCCGAGCCACGTCTGCTGGATGTGCTCCGGGTGTGGGCCTCGGCGCCGCGGGCTCGGTCCGGGCCACCACCTGGAGAGGGACGAGGGCAAGGAGGACGAGGGCCCCGAGCAGAACCCGTGCGGGGCGAGAGGACATGGACGACGAGGACACGTGCTCGAGCATGCGGATTCTCCGTTTCAGGGCATCGACGTGGGAAGCGGCACCGTGGGCGGCGAGGGCGGCGTGTGGGCGGGCCACTCCGAAGCGCAGCAGCAGCCGGCCGTAGGCCTGGGGCGCGGCGCCCGTGGCCCGCAGCGCGGCGGCGTCGCAGGCCTCCTCGCGTGAGAGGGCGTACTCGCGGCAGGCGCGACGCACGAGAGGGTGGAAGAAGAGCAGCGCCTGCGCGAGCGCCGGCACCCAGCCGAGCCACACGTCACCACGGCGCACGTGGGCAAGCTCGTGTGCCAGCGCCATGCGGCGCTCGTCCGCGGAGAGGGCGCGCTCGGGAAGGAGCACCTCCGGCACGGGCCACGCGGTGGCAAGAGGACTCCGTGCGAGCGCCGAGGTGCAAAGCCGGGGCGGGCGCGCGAGGCCCAGCGCGCGCGCCAGTGTCTCAGCCTCCCGCTCCACCTCCACGTCCGCGAGAGGCCGCGCCACTCGACGGACCCGAAGCACCATGCGCACGCCGTGGAGCAACCGAACCCCCTGCCACGCAGCACCCAGGGCCCACGCGACGAGCAGCGCCGTCACCCACCGCCGACGCTCCGACGCGGCGACGGGCGCCACCTCGACATCCACACGCCCTTCGGAGCCCAGCTCCTGCGAGGCCGCGGCCACCGTGGCATGCGCAGGGACACGCGCGGCCAGGGACTGACCCCTCTCCTCCCGTGCGCTGAGGCGGCCCACATCCCCTCTCTCCCCCAGGGAGAGCGACGGCACGGCCTCCGCAACGGTCGCCGGGAGCAACGGCACGCGAACGTGCGGCAGCGGCACCAGCGCGAGCAGGCACTTGAGGCACACCAGCCACCACAGCCCCGCCCTCAGGCCGGGCGAAAGACGCGGCACGGCGCGCGTCAGCGCCAGCACCACGCCGCCCCACAGCAGCCCCTGCCACGAGGCCCCCAGCAGCACCTGCAGGAGCGGAGACGTCTCCACCAGCGCGCGCACGTCCATGGGACTCACCCCCTCCTCTTCGAGTGCAGGCGGGCCACCGCGTCCTCGAGCTCCTTGAGCTCGTCCTCGCTCACCTCGTCCGCATCCGCGAGGTAGGCGGCCACGGGGGAGAGAGAGCCGGAGAGGGACTTGCGCACGAAGTCCCCCACCACCTCGCGCAGGAGCTCGGAGGCCGGCTGGCGCGAGGCGTACTGGTAGACGCCCTCCACCTTGCGGCGCGTGAGGTGTCCCTTGGCGCGGAGCCGCTCCATCATGGTGAGGACGGTGGAGCGCGCCAGGCCCTGCGGCTCACCGAAGCGCTCGACCACCTCGCCTACCGTCGCCGGGCCGTGCTCGGCCACCCAGCGCAGCACCGCCAGCTCCTGCTCTCCCACGGGCTTCTTCATCTGCGGCCTCGATGACTACCGTTGTCGTCACGCCGAGCATGCGCGTGACGACAGCTGTAGTCAAGAGGCCCGCCGCCCCAAGCCTCCCCTCTCCCCCTGGGAGAGGGAAAGGTCAGCTCCCCGGCGCGCGGCGAAGCGGGAGGAACTCGGGGTGCCACATGTGGCCCTCGAGGTACGCCTCCATGTCGGCCGGCTGGGGCGCCGTGGCCACGCCCTCGGCGTACGCCTGGCGCATGACGGCCAGCGCGACCGTCCGGCTCGCGCTGCGGATGCGCTCGATGCGCGGGTAGAGCGCGCCCTGGGCGAGCCGCGGGCCATCCACGAAGTTGGAGAGCGCGTAGGCCGCCTCGGTGAACATGGCGTCGGTGACGCGGCGGGCGCGCGTCAGCAGCACACCCAGGCCCAGGCCGGGGAAGATGAAGGCGTTGTTGCCCTGGCCCACCGGGTAGCTCGTCCCGGCGTGCTCCACGTCCGCGAAGGGGCTGCCGGTGGCCACCAGCGCCCGTCCGTCCGTCCACCTGTAGACGTCCGCGGGGATGGCCTCGCAGTTGGCGGTGGGGTTGGAGAGGGCGAAGACGAGCGGGGTGGGGGTGTTGTCGGCGACCGCACGCACCACCTCCTCGTTGAAGGCGCCGCGCTGGCCGGACAGGCCGAGGAGCGCCGTCACCTTTCCCTCACGGATGGTCTCGAGCAGTGACGGGATGCGGCCGTGAATCTTCCAGCGCGCCACCGCCTCGGGCGGGTGGGCGAACTCGCGCTTGTAGTCCTCGATGCCGGGCCTGTCGGTGAGGATGAGGCCCTTGGAGTCGAGCACGTAGATGCGGGAGCGCGCCTGCGCCGGCGTGAGCCCCTCGCGCTCGAGGCCACGCGCCACCTGCCGCGCCACACCCACGCCGCCCGCGCCCGCGCCGTGCACGACGAAGGTCTGCTCGGTGAGGGGCACGCGCGTCCTGCGCGAGGATGCGAGGAGCCCCGCGAGCACCACGGCGCCGGTGCCCTGGATGTCGTCGTTGAAGGAGGGGAGGGCGTCGCGGTGGCGCTCCATCACGTCGAAGGCCTTCTGCTTGCTGAAGTCCTCCCACTGCAGCAGCACGCCGGGGAAGCGTCGCTTGAGCGCGTGGACGAACGTGTCGATGAACGCGTCGTACTCGGCGCCCTCCATGCGCTTGCGCCGCGTGCCCAGGTAGAGCGGGTCATCGAGCAGCTCCTGCCGGTTGGTGCCCACGTCCAGCTCCACCGGCAGGGTGACGGCCGGGTCGATTCCCGCGGCCGCCGTGTACAGGGACAGCTTGCCGATGCAGATGGCCATGCCGCCGTAGCCCTGGTCGCCAATCCCGAGGATGCCCTCGCTGTCGGTGGCGACGATGAGCTGCACCTCCGGGAAGGGCGTGTGGGTCAGGAGCGCGTCCAGCTGGCCCACGTTGTCCGGTGACACGACGAGGCCGCGCGGGAAGCGGTAGATGCGGCTGAACTGCTCCACCGCCTGCGCCACGGTGGGTGTGTAGATGATGGGCATCATCTCCTCGAGGTGGCGCTCGAGGAGGGCGTAGAAGAGCACCTCGCTGCGGTCCTGCAGCGCGCGCAGGAAGACGTGCTTCTCGAGGTCCGTCTTGAAGCTGCGGAAGAGGGCGTGGTTGCGCGCGAGCTCCTCCTCGACGGTGGCGACGTGCGGCGGCAGGAGTCCGTCCAGTCCGAACGCCCGCCGCTCCTCAGGCGGGAACGCGGCGCCCTTGTTGAGCAACGGCAGGCGCGTGAGCATGAGCCCCGGCAGCGAGGTCTCCAGGTAGGGACGCCCGTCCGGGCCAACCTTCTTCACATACTGGTGCATGGCGGGGCTCTGTATCAGGGACGGGCGCACGCGAGGAGCACGAGCGTGTGACGTGCTGCGGCGTGAGGCGCGATGACTCGCGAGTCAGCCGCCAGGCCGCCCGCTCCCCGCGGTCCGAGAGTCCTCTGCTCCATGCGTCCCTCCCGAGCGGGTCAGAACTTCTCCGGCGCCGGCCGCACATCCAGCTCCTGCGTCCACGCGGTGGGGTGCTGGCGGTGCAGCTGCCAGTACGTCTCCGCGATGGCGTCGGGAGACAGGAGCGTCTCCGGTGCGCGGTCCGGCGCCATGGCGCGCACGCCCGGCGAGTCGATGAAGCCGTCCACCACCACGTGCGCCACGTGGATGCCGCGGGGCTGGAGCTCCCGGGCCATGGACTGGGCGAGCGCGCGCAGGGAGAACTTCCCCAC
>JAKEEX010000390.1 GCA_022616315.1 Myxococcaceae bacterium | reverse complement strand
TCCGGGCACAACCTCGTGGACTTCGGCCACACAGACTTCCCGCGCTTCTACGTGGGCTCGCTGGGCTTCGTCAGCGGCGTGGTGAGCGCGGCGGTGGACCTGCGGGCCCAGCCCGGACGCGCCGTGTCCCCCTACTCCGTGGCCGCGGGTGCGGAGTTCATCGCGGGCCAGCTCTTCCCCCTGCGCGCGGGCTGGTCCATGGACATGGACACCGGCGTGCACGCGGTGTCCGGTGGGCTCGGCGTGATGGTGCAGGGCGGGGGCGTGGACGTCGGCTACCGACACGAGCTCGGTGGGCTCGGAGGCCGCACGCTCGCGGTCACGCTGCGCATGCAGATGCAGTGACCCCGAAGGCGGGTCTCACCTAGAAGTCGCCCCGCGGAGCCGTGACGCCGTCCGCATCGAACACGCGCTGCATGTCCTGCGGAAGCGGCGCCTCGAGCAGGAGCGGCGTCCCGGTGTCCGGGTGCACGAGGCGCAGGGCCTGCGCGTGCAGGAGACAGCGGCCCGCGGGGGCGCCGGCCACCTCGCGCTCGCCTCCGTAGCGTGTGTCACCACAGATGGGGGCGCCCAGCGCCGTGAGGTGCGCGCGCAGCTGGTGGGTGCGACCGGTGAGGGGGAAGAGGGCCACCAGCGCGTGGTCCGGCGCCGAGTGCAGGCGCACCCAGTCCGTCATCGCCGGCACCCCGTTCGCGGCACGCGTGGCGCGGAAGCGGCCCGGGCGGGTCGGGTCCCTCGAGAGGGGCAGGTCCACGCGCCCCCTCTCCGCGAGCGCGGGACCACAGATGGCGAGGTAGCGCTTCCTCGCCCTTCCATCGCGGAACTGCGCGGCGAGCGCGGTCGTGGCCGACGACGTCTTGCCGAACACCGTCACGCCGCTCGTCTCGCGGTCCAGGCGGTGCACGAGGCCCGGCTCGCGGCCGAGGTGGGCGCGGACCAGGTCCAGGAGGCTGTCGCCTGCGCGCCCCGGCGTGGGCTGCGCCGTGAGGCCCGCGGGCTTGTCCACCGCGAGGACAGCGGCATCTTCGTGGAGGAGACGAAGTGGGGGTGCGGGCGGCGGAGGCGCGAGGACGGACTGCCCGGCCTCCTCCAGCACCACGAGGAGCGTCTGGCCCGCGTGGACACCCGCGTGCTCGTCGCGGCACCGGCGGCCCTGGACGTACACCGCGCCGCGGGCAACGAGTGCCCGCGCTTCGTCTGCTCGGACGGTCAGCACGCGGGCGAGCAGCGGGAGGAGTGGGCCCGCCTCGTCCGCGCCCACCTGGTGCGTGCGACGCTTCATGGCGGACTCCCCGGGCTCCGGGAGGGGTGCCGCTCGTCACCGTGTGCGCGTGGGTGGGTGGTCATGGCGTCCGGAGTGGAGGGTAGGAGGGTGGCGCGGCGGTGGCCAGCGTCGCGGTGGGTGCTTGCGAGCCCGGCGTGGAAGCCGGTATCCCGGAAGGACCGTGGACGTGCGTGTGGCAAGCCGGGGGCTGTTGCTCTTGATGGCGGTAGGTGTGGCGCTCGCTCCGACGGCGAGCGTCGCGGCACCGGACTACGTCGTGGGCCCGCCGCCGACGTGGGTGGTGCCGCTCATTCCCGCCGAGGACGGCGCTGCCCCACCCCAGGAAGGGAGCGACGGGGTTCAGTTCCTCCTGTCGGACCTCCAGACGCGCGTGACGCCGAAGGGGCCGCAGCACTTCCTCCACTTCACCCGCCGCATCGCGTCCGAGGCAGGGGTGGAGAGCGGCGCGGAGCTGCGCTTCGACGTCAATCCGGCCCACGAGCGTCTCACCCTCCACTGGGTGCGCGTGCACCGGGGCGGCTCCGTCAGGGACGCGCTCTCCGGGGCGCACATCCAGGTGGCGCAGCGAGAGGAGGGGCTCGAGGCGCGCATGTTCGACGGGACGCGCGCCGTCTTCGTCGTCCTCAAGGACGTGCGCGTGGGCGACGTGGTGGACTACGCCTACAGCACCGCCGGTCAGAACCCCGTCTTCGACGGGCACTCCGCGCACAGCATCACGCTCGGGTACGACGTGCCCGTCGAGCACCTGCGCTACCGCCTCCTGTGGCCTCGTGAACGCACGCTGCACGTCAAGGAGCACGGCGGGGCCGTGAGCGCCACGCGGCGCGACGTCGGCGCGGAGCACGAGTGGGTGTGGGAGCGCTCCCGCGTGCCGGCCGTGAAGACCGAGGACAGCCTCCCGCCCGACTTCGACCCCTACCCCTGGGTTCAGCTCAGCGAGTGGAGCAGCTGGCACGACGTCGCGACCTGGGCGTCGCGACAGTTCCGGCGCCCCGCGCGGCCCTCTCCGGGAGTGGCGGCCCAGGTGCGCGCGCTGGCCCGTGCGCACACCACGCCCACGGACCGCTTCCTCGCGGCACTGCGCTTCGTGCAGGACGAGGTGCGCTACCTCGGCTTCGAGCTGGGCCCCAACTCGCACCGGCCGCACTCGCCCGAGTGGGTGCTCGCGCGCCGCTTCGGAGACTGCAAGGACAAGTCCCTCCTCCTCGTGGCGTTGCTCGAGGGGCTGGGCATCGAGGCGCAGCCCGCGCTCGTCAACACCCGCGAGCAGGAGGGACTGGACCGCTGGCTTCCCACGCCTCTCGCCTTCGATCACGTCATCGTTCGGGCCCGTGTGGAGGGGCGGGACGTGTGGGTGGACCCCACGCGCACGCTCGAGCGCGGAGGACTTCAGGGCCGCGAGCCACCGGCGTTCGGGCGCGCGCTGCTCATCTCCCCGGACACACGGGGCCTCTCGCCCATCCCGGAGGCCACCTCCGCCGAGCCCCTGATGGACGTGGAGGAGAGCTACGAGGCGAAGGAGGAGGGAGGTCAGGCCACCCTCGAGGTCGTCACGCGCTACCGCGGCAGCGAGGCGGACCGCATGCGCCGGCACACCTCGTCCACGCCGCTCGCGGAGGTGTCCCGCAACGCGCTCAACTTCTACGCCCGCCGCGACGCGCGCATCCGCTCCGAGGGGGACGCGACCGTGGAGGATGACCCCGCGCGAAACGTCCTCACGGTCACCGAGCGCTACGTCATCGATGGCTTCTGGGACGAGGAGGGGCTGCGCCACTTCTGGGCCTGGCCCATCGAGGAGCAGCTCGCCTCACCGCAGGTGCCCCAGCGCACCCAGCCGCTCGAGGTGGCCCACCCCGTGGACGTCCGCTACGTGGTGCGCCTCTCGCTCCCGCGCGCTCCCGACGTGGAGCCGGAGCATCGGGAGGTCGCGGGCGCTGCCTTCCGCTTCCACGCGCGCGCCCGTGCCGAGGGCCGCCAGCTCCGCCTGGACTACCACTTCCGCAGCCGCGCACGACAGCTGGCGCCGGGGCAGGTGGCCGCGCATCTGGAGGATCAGCGCAAGGTGCGCGAGCTGCTCGGCTACCAGCTGGCGTTCCCCACACCGAAGGCCGCCAGCCGGTCCGCGCTCTCCACGGTGAAGGCACATCCCCTCTCGATGCTGGGGTTCGTCCTCGCGGCCATGGGCATGATGGTCGTGGCCATGCTGCCCCTGCTCCTCGTCCGGCGGCTGACGGCCGGGGCACGTCAGCAGACACCGGTACAGGCCCTCCTCGTGCAGCCGCCGCCCCCACGCATCGCTGCATCCCCCCGTGCACCCGAGCCCGGGAGCGCGCCTGCCCACGCGCTGGCCATGCCGGACGAGGCCGCGCTGCACGCCCACCTCGCGCACCAGCGGTGTGCGTGCGGGGAGGGACTGGGGGCGGTGGAGCAGCACGTCGAGGGCGAGCTG
Source organism: Myxococcaceae bacterium (assembly GCA_022616315.1). Lineage (GTDB taxonomy): Bacteria > Myxococcota > Myxococcia > Myxococcales > Myxococcaceae > JAKEEX01. The sequence continues at coordinate 6,941 of JAKEEX010000390.1, read as the reverse complement.
CTCCGGATGGGCGAGAGGGTCATCACCCCGGTGGCGCTCCACTGCAGTGCCTGTGGGCGGGAGCGCTGGCTGTACTTCACCGTGGGTCCTGAACGAAGCGTGAGCTAGAGGAACGCGCGTGCCGCCCGGGTGCGCTTCCGTGCTCCCCGGCAGGGCCGGCACTGCAGTAGGGTCCGCCGCCCGCCATGGATGCCTCGGTTCGCAGTCTCAGGGCCAAGCTGGACGAGCACCTCACCGCCGTGGGCGAGGCTGCCTGGCGCGCACGCGCGGGGCTGCCGCCGCGGCCCGGTGCGGAGGACGTGCGCGCAGGGTTGCCGGAGCTGCGCCGCCCGGAGACGTACCTCGCGGTCCAGGCGGCGCGCGGCGGCGCGTCGGAGAAGGCCTCACGGCGCCTGCTCGCGCTCACCGAGCTGGTGGCCAACGAGGTGGAGGCAGGCCTCGCCGCGGAGGCCGAGGCGGAGGTGGAGAGGCTGACGCGGCTCGGAGTGGTGAGCGCAGACGAGGTCACCCTTCCCTTCCACGAGGCCATGGCGCAGCTTCCGCGCGAGCCCCTCAGGCAGCGGCGCGACGCACTGGAGCGCGGTCTCTCGAGCTTCCTCATGACGCACCGGAGTGCGTGGGCGCTCAGGGTGGACGCCGCCGCGCTCACGGCCGAGCGTCTGGGCTTCCCGTCCTACGTCGCGCTTCGTGACGCCGTCGCGGGCTTCTCCCACGAGGCGCTCGCGAGCCAGGGTGCCGGGGTGGTGGCCGCGACGCAGGACGCGTACAGGGATCTGCTCGGCTTCGCGCTCAAGCGGCTGGACGCACGGCTCAAGGCCCAGCCCCAGGGTCAGGCACAGCGGCATGACCTGCTCGCCGCCGCTCGCGCCCCGTGGATGGACGCCGTCTTTCCGCGCGAGGAGCTGGTGCCTGCGCTCCAGCGCTGGCTCTCCGAGCTGGGCCTGGGCTGGACCGCCGGTGGGCACCTCCGCGTGGACACGGAGGAGCGCCCGGGCCGGAGCGCCGGCTCCTTCGTCGCGCGGGTCCGGGTTCCGGAGGAGGTGCACCTCGTCGTCTCGCGGCGCGGAGGCCTGGATGTCTGGAGTGCCCTGCTCCGGGACCTGGGGCACGCGCAGCACGCGGCGCACGCAGACCCCGACGCTCCGGTGGAGGACCGCTGGCTGGGCGACGCCTCGGTCCCCGAGACGTACGCGACGCTCTTCGAGCTGCTCCTGACGGACGAGGGCTGGCTGCGGCGGTACCTGCGGCTGGGGCACGCGCCCGCGCGCGAGGCGGCGCGTCTGGCCGCGTTCACCCAGCTGACGCAGCTGCGGCGCACGGTGGTGCAGCTCGCGCATTCCCTGGACGTCCACGCGAGGGGGCCGGAGCTGCCGCTCGCGGACGCATGGGCGGAGCGGATGCGCGAGGTCCTCTTCGTGGAGGCTCCGCGCGGCTTCTACCTGCACGAGGTGCAGCGCGCACTCCGGCCCGCCAGGCTCCTGCGCGGATGGGCGCTCGAGGTGCCGCTGCGCATGCTGCTCCAGGAGCGCTTCGACCAGGACTGGTGGCGCAACCCGGCGGCGGGCGCATGGCTTCGGAGCGTCTTCTCGCGCGGAGGGCGAGACGACGCGGACGTGCTCGCGCGCGAGTGGACGGGCCGCGAGCTCCTGCTGGACCCGGCCGGGGAGCGGCTCGTCCGGGTCCTCGCTGCCTGAAGGCGAAGGCGCGCTACCGCTTCTTGCGGAGGGCGCGGACGATCTTCGCCTTGGACGCGGCACCCCGGGCGGCGGGCGCCGGGGCGGCCGGGGCGTCGGCCTTCGCGGCCGTGCGGGCGCGCATGCCGCGCATCAGCTGCATCTCGAGGAGGAGGAGCTCGTCCTCGAGCTCCGCGTTGCCACCCGAGGCGCGTGCCAGCGGGGCGTCGAGGGCCGGCAGACCCGCGCCATGGCGCATCCGCACCGCCCGCTCCTCCTCCGCCGTCAGCACCCTGGAGCGGTTTGCGAGCGCGGCCTTCACCTCCGCCGCCGTCACGACCGCCGTGCTACCCGAGCCCTTGCGCTCCATGTTCGCTACCTCACACGCTGTGGACTGAACGCCCGTCCATGTCGGATGCGGCTGGCCCGCAACCTTCCGCATTCTCCGCGTGGCTCCGAAGAGCGGTCAAATTTTCGGCCGGCCCGGCGGAGGGCCCCGTGTCGCACCCCTTCCGACAGGGTGTCCGGCCCTGAACAGGACGGTGAGAGCAGTGTCCGTCAGCGGACAGCCGTCACTCGTCGTCCGGGAGCTCGGCGGGCTCGGTGCCGGCGTCGGCGGCCTTGTCGCCGCGGGGGATGCCGAAGCGGTCCAGCGCGTCCGCGATGCCCCGGGGCTTGTCCGCGTCCGGGAGGAAATCCGCGGGCGCGGAGAGCTTGGGCGCCTTGCCGATGTCGGAGGTGGCGGTGCGCACCTGCAGCCGCAGCTCCGAGGGCCCCTCCTCACCCTTGGCCGCCATGCGGATGCGCCCGTCGATGCGGGACTTGAGGACGACGGAGGTCTCCTTGTCCACCCACACCTCACCCTCGAGGGCCACCGGCTCCCGGGAGTCGAGGAAGCGGAGGCGGCGCTGCGTGGTGGCGTCACGGCCGCCCTTGGGCTCGAGGAGCGTCGGCAGCTCCAGCGTTCCCGCTGCGGGCTCGGCGGCCTGCGGCGCCAGGGCCACCGTGTACTTCCAGGCAGTGCGGCCCGCCACCGTCTCGGTGCCTTGCGGCGCGAGCGTCATGCGGCGTCCGAAGAGGCTGTCCACGTCGCGCAGCGCGCCCTGCAGCTCCGAGCGGGTGCGCTCGGCCATGCCGCGGTCGCGCAGGCGCTGGCGGTACTTGCCGTAGCGGTTGCGCGCGTAGACCTTGCCGCCCACGCGCATCACCTCGAGGCCCTGGTCGCGCGAGTTCTCCACCGAGGCGATGAAGTCTCCACCCACACCGCCACGGTCCGCGACGATCTTCCGCTGCTCGCTCAGGCGCACCGGGTGCGCGGGGCCGGTCCATTCGAAGCCGACGTCGGCGGTGTACACGTGGGGCCCGAGGCGCTCGACGACCTCCGCCGCGTCCATCCCAAGGATGCGCCGGGCGACGTGCGCGTCGGATGCGACCTCCTCGGGTGGGAGCTGCTCCGCCGCCGCGGAGATGACCTTGGGAGGGTCCTCCGGGGAGAAGATGCGCTCCTTGGCGGCCTTGTCGACCGGTTCGGAACACGCAGCCGTCAGCAGCGCGGCCGCCACGAGGGCACTAGAGAAGCGGGACACGGCGGCCACCGTATGTGGGTCGAATGGCCGCGGCAAGACTCGAGCCTTGCGAAAGCAGCCGGAGGAGAAGCAGAGTGCCCGCCCGTATGCAGAGCCTGCGTGACAAGTTGATCAAGGCCGGTCTGGTCTCCCAGGACCAGGCCCAGAAGGCGGAAGCCGAAATCGTGGTGAAGCGCGCCCCCCTCCCTCCGAGGGCGGAGCGTCCAGTGGAGGCGCGCTCCGAGCGGCCCGTGCGAGAGGAACGGGGCCCCCGTGGTCCGCGCCCGGGCGCCCGGCGGCCCCCTGAGCGGCCCGGCGAGCGGGCCGGTGAGCGGGCCGGCGAGCGGGCCATCCCGAAGCTGCCCCTGCTTCCCGGGAGCAAGGCCTTTCAGCGCGAGGAGTCCAGGAAGCAGCTGGAGACGGACCGCAAGGTGCGCGAGCTGGTGCACGCCCACGAGGTGCCGCTCGACGTGGGCGCCACCGTCTTCTACTTCATGACGCGCAAGAAGAAGCTGCGTCGCCTCACGCTCACCGAGGCGCAGGCACTGCGGCTCGAGCGCGGAGAGCTGGCGGTGGTGGAGCGGCCGGACCCGGACAAGATCGAGCACGCGCTGGTTCCCGCGGAGGTGGCGGAGCAGATCTTCGCCGTCACCGAGCGCGCCGTGCGCTTCTTCAACCGCGCGGAGAAGCCCATCGGCTTCATGACGGACGACGAGCTCAAGCAGCAGCAGGAGTCCGAGGCCGAGGCCGCTGCGCGTGGGGAGACGGAGGAGGCCGCGGAGGAAGCGGAGGCGGAGGCAGCTGCTGCCGCGGTGGCCGTCGCTTCAGCGGAGGCGCCGCCGGAGGGAGACACCGTGACTCCGGAGGAGACTCCCTCGCCGTCGTCGTCCGGGTCGGAGTCGTCCGCCTGACCGTGAATCCCTCCCCTTCCGACATCACCGTCGTCTTCGGCACGCCGCGGAAGCTCCCGAAGCCGGCCTCCCTCGTCGGACGGGTGGCGGTGCTGGACATCGCGTTCGCGGCGGGGGGCGGCGGGAGCGGTGGCTTCGAGAAGGTGACGCTCCCGTTCCTGCGTGGGCTCGGGGAGCGCCTCGCGGTGTGGGTGGACCACCACGACCACGTGAAGCAGTCGGAGTACCGCGACGATGCGCGCTTCGTGCTCTCCACCAAGGCAGAGCACGGCGCGTGCCCGGAGATGGTGACGCCGGAGCTCGTGGCGCGCACGGGGCCCGTGGACACCGTCCTCTGCCACAGCGACTTCGACGGGCTCTACTCGGCCGCAAAGTGGCTGCGTGGCGGGCTGGAGCCCTACCCCGGCGCGGACGACGACGCGCGTGTGGTGGACACGCGGGTGGGGACCGCCTCGGCCCTGGGTCAGATGGTGGACCGCGCGCTGCGCGCCGATCCGACGGACGAATCCATCCGCCACCGGCTCGTGCGCTTCCTGGTGGGCGGAGCGAGGGACGAGAGCCTGCGCGCGGACCTCGCGCAGGCCGCAGAGACGTTCGCGAAGAAGGAGGGGGTGACGCGTGCGCTCGCCGAGCACTACGTCGTCCACGGTCGCACGGCGCTCTGCGACGTCTCAGGCGTGAGTGTGCCCGCACCGGGCTTCGACAAGACGCTCCTGCTGCTGCTCGGCCAGGAGCGCGCGCAGGTGGCGATCGTGGCCGACGTCCAGTCGGTCACGCTCGCGACCGGCTACGACTCGGGTATCAACTTCCTCACGCTGCTGGGCGTGACGGGCGGCATGCCCACGGTCCTCTCGGTCCCGCGGGACCGTCTCTCCACGGCCCTGAAAGCACTGGCCGGCGCGGGGCTCTACACCCCGGCCGGCCAGGCTCGGTGACGCTGCTGCGTGTGCGGTGCGCGGGTTACTGGAGCTCGCGCACGCTCAGCCACTTGACGTCCACGTCCGAGGCGCCGTCCCAGCGGAACGTGGCCACGGGACCGCCCCAGGTGATGGGCATGGTGTCGCTGCTGGCGCCGCAGTGGGAGGCATCACCGCCCCAGGTGCCGTCGTCCACCTTCTCCGCGATCTTCTGCCAGGTGACGCCGTCGCCGCTGTCGTTGAGGTACGACTCCATCTTCACCGCGGGCTTGCCGTTCACCTGCGCGTCGCGGATGACGGCCTTGAAGCCCACCCAGCGGCCCTCGAGCGATGACGTGGCGCTCACCTTCTCGGTGTACTCGTAGCTGACGTGCCACGTCTCCTTGGCCCAGGTCGCGTGCCCGTCGAAGTAGAGGTCACCCTTGTAGGCGCTGCCCTCGCAGCCCATGTTGTCGTCGTTGTGGCGGCCGCCGCGCGCGTACCACGCGAAGTTCTCGTCCGGGGTGTCCGCCACGTTCACCTTCACGAAGCCGGTGATCTCAACGTTCTTCCAGTCGTTGGGTGACTGCATGTAGCCACGCTCGGCCAGGTCGTCGCGGTTGTAGGTGGAGATCTGCTCGGGGTGGTAGCCCATGGACGTGTAGACGTTCATGCGCACCTTGCCCGCCGTCATCTTCCAGGAGCCGTCCTCGTTCTGCGTGAGGGTCTCCTGCGGGTCGAAGCGCGGGTCGCTCATGGGGTCGTCCGCGAGGGTCCACGACTCGCCGCCCATGCGGGAGGGGTAGAGCATGGTGACGCCGAAGGTGTCCTGGCCCTGGGACGTGGGGGCGCCCGGCTGGCCGCCGGACGGGCTCCCCGAATGGTCGGCTCCCGGGGTCCCGATTCCGGGCTGGACGGAGGGATCTGCATCGGTGCCGCCGGCGCAGGCGGAGAGCACCAGCATGGCGCCCGTGGCAATTCCGATGATGCGCGTCGCGATGGACAAGAAGGGGTCTCCTCAGGCGGCACGCTCGCAGAGAGCGCGACCGCGCCGTGTTCGGGGGTCGCGGTCAAACGCGCGTCGATTTCTCTTGCATCCGCCCGCGGTCGCTCACGGCCTGCCCGCTCCCTCTCCGGGCGCCGGGCGGGGAGCGAGCCGGGGAGCCTTCAGTGGAAGGCGTCCAGTCCGGTGATGGCCTTGCCGAGCACCAGCGTGTGCACCTCGTGCGTGCCCTCGTAGGTGAAGACGCTCTCGAGGTTGAGCATGTGGCGGATGGGCGGGTACGCGTCGGTGATGCCGTTGGCGCCGTAGATGCCGCGCGCCACCCGCGCGATGTCGAGCGCCGCCTTCACGTTGTTGCGCTTGGCGAGGCTCACCATCTCCGGCGTCGCCCGTCCCTCGTCCTTCAGCCGCAGGAGGCGCAGGCCCAGGAGCTGCGCCTTCACGATCTCCTGCAGCATGTCCGCGAGCTTCTCCTGCGTGAGCTGGTAGCCCGCGAGCGGCTTGTCGAACTGCCTCCGGTGGAGCGCGTACTCGCGTGCGCCCTCGAAGCACGCGATGGCCGCCCCCGTCACCGCGAAGGCGATGCCGGCGCGTGCCTGGTGGAGACAGGAGAGCGGACCCTTGAGGCCCCTCACTCCGGGGAGCACGTTCTCGTCCGGCACGCGGACGTCTTCGAAGAACAGCTCGGCGGTCGAGGAGGCGCGCAGGGAGAACTTCCCGGGCACCTCCCGCGCGGAGAAGCCGGGCATCCCCCGCTCCACCAGGAACCCGCGGATGCTCTCCGCGCCGCCATCGTCCGTCTTGGCCCACACCACGGCGACGTCCGCGAAGGTGCCGTTGGTGATCCACGCCTTGGAGCCGTTGAGGACCCACGCGTCGCCGTCGCGCATCGC
>JAKEEX010000389.1 GCA_022616315.1 Myxococcaceae bacterium | reverse complement strand
GAGGGGCAGATGGGACGTCTGCTGTTCTCAATAGGTTGACTGCGGCTCCCGCAATCTTCCTTCTCGTAGGCTTGCTATCCAGTTTTCAAAGACCGAGCGGCCCGGCTGCTTCCTCGAGCCACTTTTGCTGCTTCCACTCAGTTACTGCCGCCATCCACGACCGTCAAGCTTCACGCTTGACTTTTTCTGACGGCCCGTTCCTGCCTGGCCGCCCCGATGGCGGGGCGCGGTATGTATCCACGCCCTTCCGCGCTGTCAACTCCGCAGTTCGTCACTGCGTCGTCCGAGCGCTGCCCCCGCACCATCGTCAGCACGGGGCCGGTCCGGAAGCGGGGGCGCGGCTTCTACCTGCGCCCGCGCAACCCGTCAAGCGTCTTCGCCTCCCTCCACCGCGGTGCCACTTCCACCGCTCCCGGGCCTCGATTCATGAGGCCCAGCGTCTCCGACCTCCACACGAGGCGGAAGAGCTCTTCCGGTCTATCGCATCGTTCAAAGAGCGGACTGCCGCTGGCGCCCCGACTGTCGTGCGGGCACCAGTTCCGCCCCGCGCCCGACCGGGCAGCGAGGGGGCGCGGCTTATCTCCCAACTCTCCGGCGCGCGCAAGCACTTCCTTCCTGCGCTGCACGCATCTCGCGTCGGAATTCCGGAACCTGCTTTCCGGAATTGGTAGGGCCCCGTCCTCACCCCCACCGTCCACGTGCGCAGACCGCACCGGACCTTCGGGGGAACGCTGCCCTGCATTGGGGACAACATCCTGCGTGTCCCCGTGCCTTCCCCGAGAGGGCGCCTGTGCCGAGAAAGGAACTGTCCCAGAAAGGCGAAGGCCGCGGCCCCCGGGTGGGAACCGCGGCCTTCTTGATGTGGTCGGGGAGACAGGATTCGAACCTGCGACCCCTTGGTCCCGAACCAAGTGCTCTACCAGGCTGAGCCACTCCCCGGCACGTCGACAGCGCGGCGCAGATACCACCTTCGGGAACGCCGCGGGGCGAGGGTGATAGCCGAGCCCCTGCGAGGAGTCAACGCGCAGATGCGGGAGATGCCTTCCGCGCCGCGGGCCCGTCCACGGCCGACTTCCGGACTCAGGGAAGACGCTGCTCGAGGAACCGTGCGAGCGCGTCCACACTGTCGGCTGGGATGGTGTGGGGCCCGTCGAAGGAATGGGAGTCCACCGCGAGCCCCGCTCCTTCCAGGAGGTGACGGAGCCGCTCGCCGCCCTCGAAGGGGAGGATGTCGTCGAAGCGACCGTGGGACTGGAAGACGGGCAGCCCGGCTCGCCTGGGTGCGTGTGTCTGCCATTCCGGGCGACAGACGACGGCCCCGGAGAGGATGCACAGCCCTGCCGGACCTGTCTCCGCTCTCAGGGCAACGTCGGTGGCGAGCATGGCGCCCTGGCTGAATCCCCCGAGCACCGTTCGCGAGAGGGGGAGCCCCGTTCCTGTGGCGAGCTCGGCGAGCAACCCATCGAGCATCCGCCGTGCAGCGGGCAGGCCCTCCGGCGTCTCCTCCATGAGGCGCTCCAGGTCCCGACGCTCGAGCAGACGCGCGACGTCCAGGTGCCACCACGCGCGGCTACCCCACATCCCGAAGGCCTCGAGCGAGAGCGGCGCGGCGGGGAACACGCAGCGGACGCGGCTTGCGAGCGCGGGCCGCGAGGCGAGGAGCTCCGCGCCCAGGGGGACGAGGTCCTCTCCACCTGCGCCGTAGCCGTGGCACAGGACGAGGTTGAGCTCCGGCCGGGCGTCCCGGGCCTCCAGCACGCGGGCCGTCAAACCTCCGAGGTTCATCACTTGCTTCTGCATGGGTGCTTGTCTGTCGCAGCTGCGCTCTGCGTGCAACCCTTGCTCGTGCGGCGACACGGGGCCGCCCGGACGACGCTCTCGTGGAGCCCCGTCACCCGGCCCCCTCAACCCTGCTTCCCTCTCCCGGAGGGAGAGGGGACGGCCGGCCGCAGGGACCGGATGGCCGCGGCGTAGTCCTTGGTGCCGAAGATGGAGCTGCCTGCCACGAGCACCCGCGCCCCCGCGGCCACCACCTCCGCCGCGGTCTTCGCGTTGATGCCCCCGTCCACCTCGATGTCCACCGTGTCCTCGAGCCCCCGCGCCGCCAGCATGGCGCGCAGCCGTCGCACGCGGTCCACCGTGGCGGGGATGAAGCTCTGCCCACCGAAGCCCGGATTGACGCTCATCACGAGCACCTGTCCCACGTCGCTCAGCACCTCCTCCACCGCGGAGAGCGGCGTGGCCGGGTTGAGGACGACCGAAGGCGTGGCGCCCGCGCTCCGGATCTGCTGCAGCGTGCGGTTCAGGTGGGGACTCGTCTCCACGTGCACGGTGACGATGTTGGCGCCGGCCTTCACGAACGCGTCGATGTAGCGCTCGGGCTGGACGATCATCAGGTGCACGTCCAGCGGAAGCCGTGTGGCGCGACGGACCGCCTCCACCACCACGGGGCCCAGGGTGATGTTGGGCACGAAGCACCCATCCATCACGTCCACGTGCACGTAGTCCGCGCCGGCGCGCTCCACCGCCGCCACCTCGTCGGCGAGGCGGCCGAAGTCCGCGGACAGGATGGAGGGGGCAACGCGCACGGTCGGGCTCATGGCGCCTGCCCTCTTAGCGGCTTTCGCACGGGCGCGGTATCCTCCCATGGTGCTCTCCTCCCCCGCGCCCGAAGCCCGTCCGGCCCTCGCCCGGCGCCTGGAGAAGCTCACCTCGCTCCTGGACGTCACCAAGGCCATGGCGGCCGAGCGGGACCTGGACCTGCTCCTCCCGCTCATCCTCCGCGAGGCCGCGGGCGCCGTGGAGGCGGACCGCTGCTCCCTCTTCATCCTCGACCGCGAGCGGAACGAGCTCTGGAGCAAGGTGGCTCAAGGGGCCAAGGGGGAGATCCGCATGCCCGCGACCCAGGGCATTGCCGGCGCCGTGGTCCAGTCCGGCGCGGTCATCAACCTCCCGGATGCCTACGCCGACGAGCGCTTCAACCGCGCGTTCGACCGGATCAACGCCTACCGCACCCGCACCATCCTCTGTGTCCCCATGCGGGACGCCCACGGCGAGGTGAGCGGCGTCCTCCAGGCCCTCAACAAGCGCGGCGAGCTCCCGTTCGACGCGGAGGACGAGGAGCTCCTGCTCGCCCTCGGTGCCCAGGCGGCGGGCGCCGTGGAGAACGCCCTCCTCCACGAGGAGATCAACCGCCTCTTCGAGGGCTTCGTGTCCGCCTCGGTGGTGGCCATCGAGGCGCGAGACCCCACCACCGCGGGCCACTCGGGCCGGGTGGCGGACCTCACGGTGGCGCTGGCGCAGACGCTCGAGCACGTGGGCACGGGCCCCTATGCCCGCACCCGCTTCACCGCGGCGGACCTGCAGGAGCTCCGCTACGCCTCGCTGCTCCACGACTTCGGCAAGGTGGGTGTCCGCGAGCGCGTGCTCGTGAAGGCCGAGAAGCTCTACCCCCACGAACTGGAGGCGCTCCGGAGCCGCTTCGAGCTGGCGCGCATGGACCTCACGGTGCAGAGCTACAAGAGACGCCTCCACGCGGTCCGCACGGGAGGTCCGGGCGTCCTCGCCGGTGCGGAGACCGGGGAGGAGGCGCGGCTCGCGCGGGAGCAGGCCCGACTGGACGAGGCGCTCGCGTTCATCCTCGCGTGCAACCGCCCCACCGTCCTCGAGCAGGGAGGCTTCGAGCGGCTCGGCGCGCTCGGCGGCCTCACCTTCGACGACAGCCGCGGCGCCACGCACGCGCTCCTCACGCCACACGAGCTCGAGCGGCTCTCCATCCCCAGAGGCTCCCTCTCCGAGGAGGAGCGGCGTGAGATCGAGAGTCACGTCACCCACACCTTCCGCTTCCTCGGACAGATTCCGTGGACACGCGCGCTCCGGCGGGTGCCGGAGATTGCGTACGCCCACCACGAGAAGCTGGATGGGAGCGGCTATCCGCGGGCCATGGGGGCCGCGGACATCCCAGTACAGTCGAGGATGATGGCCATCGCGGACATCTACGATGCGCTGACCGCCTCGGACCGCCCCTACAAGAAGGCGGTTCCCCACACGCAGGCGCTGGACATCCTCGGGCAGGAGGCGAAGCGCCGCGCGGTGGACGCCGAGCTCCTCGCGGTGTTCATCGAGGCGGATATCCCCCGAAGCCTCAGGTCCCGATCTGGTGCAGCCTGAGGCTGTTGATCTTCCCGGGCTGGCCCACCGGCGCACCGAAGACGATGACGACCTTGTCTCCCCGCGTGGCGAGGCCGCGGCTGATGAGCTCCTCCTCCACGCGCTTCACCATGGCCTCGGTCTCCTGGATGGGCTCGAGCACGGTGGGCAACACGCCCCAGAGGAGGGCCATCCTGCGGCGCACCTCCTGGTTGGGACTGAAGGCCACGATGGGCACTCCCGGACGGTAGTGGCTGATGAGCTGCGCGGTGCGGCCGGAGAGCGTGAAGTTGGCGATGAGCGCCGCGCCGGCGGTGCGCGCCGCCTGGCAGGCCACCGCGGCGATGACGTCCGGGAAGGAGGCCGTGAGCGAGAGGGGCTCGAGCTTCTGCGCTGCGCCGCCGCCCGCGCGGGAGGCGGACTCGGCCGCACGGATGATGCGGTCCATCATCTCCACCGACTCCAGCGGGTACCTGCCGCTCGCGGTCTCGCCCGAGAGCATGAGCGCATCCGCGTTGTCGAAGACGGCGTTGGCCACGTCGCTTGCCTCGGCGCGCGTGGGACGCGGATGGTCCGTCATCGAGTTGAGCATCTGCGTGGCCACGATGACCGGCAGCCCGCGCGCGTTGGCCCGACGGATGATGTCCTTCTGGATTGCGGGCACCTCCTCCGGCGGAATCTCCACGCCCAGGTCGCCTCGTGCCACCATGACGCCGTCCGTGCGCGCGAGGATGGCGTCCAGCCGTGCGATGGCCTCCGGCTTCTCCAGCTTGGAGATGATGGGCACCTGACGGCCCGCCTCGGTCATGGCCTGGCGCGTGCTGTCCAGGTCCGAGGGCTGGCGCACGAAGGAGAGAGCCACGAAGTCGATGCCCGCCTTGATGCCGAACAGCAGGTCCTCGCGGTCCTTTGGCGTCAGGGCCTCGGCGCGCAGCGCGACACCGGGGAGGTTGATGCCCTTGTTGTTCTTGAGGGTGCCACCGTGGACCACCTCGGTGCGCACCAGCGCCTTCTTGTCCGTGCTCATCACCCGGAGCTCGAGCAGGCCGTCGTCCAGGAGGATGCGGTCCCCCGGGTTCACGTCCGCCGCCAGGTGCGGGTAGGTGGTGGAGACGACCTCGTCGTTGCCCTGCACGGACTCGTCCGTGGTGATGGAGAACTCGCCTCCCTCCTTCAGCTCGGTCGAGCCCTTGAGGAAGCGGCCCGTGCGGATCTTCGGTCCCTGCAGGTCCCCCAGGATGCCCACGGGCTTGCGCACCTTGAGGGAGGCGGCGCGGAGCTTGTCGATGGCCTCGGCGTGCTGCGCGTGGGTGCCGTGGCTGAAGTTGAGGCGGGCCACGTCCATGCCCGAGAGCAGGAGCCGCTCGAGCATCTCCTGCGAGCTCACTGCGGGACCAAGGGTGCAGACAATCTTCGCGCGTCGCATAGGGGGGCCGGAGCGTCCCTTCGGGGACCGCGCGGGTCAAGCCGCATCCGAGGGGCGCTGTTGGCCCAAGGGCGCGTGAGAGGCGCGTGCGCCTTCAGCCACGCAGAAGGAACTTGAGGTTCTCCCGCTCCCAGTGCAGGGCGGCCTCGTAGAGCGGGTAGGCGCGCTCGCGGTCGCGGAAGGCGCGGGGGTGGTGGACCCGCCTTCCTCCCCTGCCGCTGGAGGGGAAGAGCTGGTGGAGCATCTCGTGGAAGACGATGAACTCCACGAAGAAGGCAGGGACCTCCGGGCGGTCCAGCGCGGGGTGGATGCGGATCTCCCGCGTCTGGTGGTCATAGACGCCCAGGCGGATGGACTTGCGGCGGCGGCGGGGAGGCGTGCGGCCCCAGCCGATGCGCGCCTGGATGCTGCCGAAGAAGAAGCGTGCGTTGATGCGCTCGAACATCTCCAGCAGGTCGAAGCAGCGCCCGCGGGGCTCGAGCGGCTCCTCCGCGTCGTGGCGTGCCTGGCGGATGCGCGGCTGCATCCCGCGGATGTACTCGTCGAGCACGGGGCCCGCGGTGCGCGAGCCGCGGCCGGTGTAGTCCGCGAGCGCCCGCACCACGCTCTCCGGCGCATCCAGGAACATGTGGTGGATGCGCACGCTGAGCGAGGCGTGTCCGCGCCTGAAGCTCACCATGGTGGAGCGGTTGTCGGTGACCGAGAGCCGCACCGGAACACCGAGGCTCGCGGAGAGGCGGAAGGCGAGCCGCTCGGCGCGCTCGAGGACCTCCTCGCGCGGAGGGGGCCTTCCGCCCTCGGGCTCGTCGAGGACGAGCGAACGCCTTGCGGGCGCGCTCCGGTCCGCGTCGAAGAGGGTCAGCTGAGCG
>JAKEEX010000388.1 GCA_022616315.1 Myxococcaceae bacterium | reverse complement strand
GTGCGCGGCGGAGGTCCTCGATGCGCGCACCCCGGGCAACTGCCGGCAGGCTGCATGCGGCCTGAGCAGCATCAGCGAGCCCGGGGCGCTCCCGTAGGAGGCACTCGAAGAAGGACGGGCCCGTCCAGGGGAGCGCACGGTCGTTGGCGAAGCTCAGCGGTGTGTGCGGTGCCGGGAGTGGAGTTTCCAGCGTGTCCACGCGCAGACGCCCCTCGTCCACGGACAGCAGCAGCGCGCGTCGGCCATGGATGTCCTGGATGAAGTGCGCTGCCTCCGGCGCCCACCGGCGCCAGGCCACCTCGAGTCCCTCCCGCGACGAGCGCAGGGCCACAATCTCCGCATCGTCTTCTCCGTGGTGGAGCACGAAGGTCAGCCCCAGCTCGCTCGAGGCGGCGATTGCGTAGGGGGCCTCCGTGAACGGGTCTTCGAGCTCCACTCTGCCCAGGAGCGTCCCACCTGGCGTCACCAGTCGCACCGCAAGGGGCCCGGGCGCTTCCCTCGCGGCGGTCACCGCGACCAGGTGCCCAGGGAGCGGCGAGGAAGCCACCTGGTCGACCTGCATCGACTCCGGAAACGTCCTCACCACGCCCCCGTTGGAACCGAGGAGCCGGGCTCCCTTGTCGTACCGGGAAGCAAACACGCGCGCCTCCTCCCCGGGGACGACCGCCAGCGTGATGGCGTCCCCCACCTCGCGCAGGTGACGGCCGGACAGCGCGTCGTGGATGTGCACGCACTCGTTCATGGCGGTGCGTGACCGCACCGAGGTCCAGTGGAAACGGGTGCCCGGAACGAGCAGGACCTGTTCCACGACGTCCTTCTCCGCCGGGAGGCCTCCCCTCCAGAAGCGGACATCCCAGCTGACGGTCGAGACCTCCAGGAGCGCGCCCTGATGGCCAGCAATCCAGAGCTGCTCTCCCGTCACGTGGACCTGGATGAAGTCGAGGACCTCGGGAGCCCGCAGCGTCACCAGCCTGCGGACGCGACGGGTGGCGACATCCAGGACCCGGACGAAGACGTCCCGTCCGTGCGCCGTCACGAGGTACAGGCGGGTGCCATCGGGGGCAAGGCTCAGGGTCGCGCGCTCGTGCAGCAGGACCGCCCGCGGAAAGTCGAGGGCGAGCGTCCCCAGCTCCTGGTCGCACTCCACCTCCTGCACACGGAACGTCGGCCTGAGCCGCCGTCCAACCTCGGCGAGGCGCGCCTCCCAGCTGGAGGACTCCGGTCCCGACGCCTCCTCGACGCCCTGCCGCGCCGTCCGGAGCGCGTCCAGAAGCGCACCTGC
>JAKEEX010000387.1 GCA_022616315.1 Myxococcaceae bacterium | reverse complement strand
GGCATTGAGCAGTGACACGCACTCGGCGAGCTCGTCGCGGGTGAGGGCCACGAGGATGCCCTTGGAGATGCCCGCCTTGTGGTGGCCCGCGCGGCCCACGCGCTGGAGCAGCACGTTGATGGCGCGCGTCGTGCCGAGCTGCACCACCACGTCCACGTTGCCGATGTCGATACCGAGCTCGAGCGAGGCCGTGGCCACCATCACCGACAGCTGCCCCGCCTTCAGCCGCTCCTCCGCGGAGAGGCGCAGGTCCTTGGACATGCTGCCGTGGTGCGCGGCCACCTTGTCCTCGCCGAGGCGCTCGCCCAGGTCGTGCGCCACGCGCTCGGCCAGCCGCCGCGTGTTGACGAAGACGAGCGTCGTGCGATGGCTCCCCGCAACCTCGAGCAGCTTGTCGTAGACCTGCCCCCACTGCTCGTTGGAGGCCACCGCGGAGAGCTCCCCCTCGGGTGTCCAGAGCGAGAGGTCCCACGGGCGAACGTGGCCCACCTCGACGAGACGGCAGCCCTCGCCGCGTCCCGTGAGGAAGGAGGCCACGAGGTTCAGCGGCCGCACCGTCGCGGACAGGCCGATGAGCTGCGGCTTCACGTGGCAGAGGGCCTTGAGCCGCTCGAGCGAGAGCGCGAAGTGGCTCCCGCGCCGGTCCCGCGCGAGCGCGTGGATCTCGTCCACGATGACCGTGCGCACCGTCCGGAGGTTCTTGCGGCTCTTGTCCGCCGTGAGGCAGAGGAAGAGGCTCTCCGGCGTGGTGATGAGGATGTGCGGTGGGCGCCGAAGCATGGCCGCGCGCTCGGAGGCCGGCGTGTCCCCGGTCCGCACGGCCACACGGACCTCCTGGGGGTGGAAGCCTGCCTCGCGAGCGCGGGAGATGAGCGCCTCGAGAGGCCTGAGCAGGTTCTTCTGCACGTCGTTGCCAAGCGCCTTGAGCGGGCTGACGTAGAGGACCTGCGTCTCGTCGGTGAGCGTGCCGTCCAGCGCGCGGCGGAAGAGCGCGTCGAGCGCCGCGAGGAACGCGGTGAGCGTCTTGCCGCTGCCCGTGGGCGCGGTGATGAGGACGTCCTCGGTCCCGAGGATGACGGGCCAGCCCTGCACCTGCGGCTCGGTGGGCTCGCCGAGCGTCTCCGCGAACCAGCGCTGCAGCACCGGGTGGAACGGCGCGAGCGCGGGGTGGGTCGGGGCGGCCCCCTGGAAGTCGAGCGTGATCTGTCCAGGCATGGTGGCGTCGGGGGAGTCGAGGGGCCCATAGCCTGAACACATGCGCAGGCCGGACGCAACCGCCGCGCGCATGGTGTCGCCGCGGCCGAGCATGGGCGGAGGACCGCGGGACGGGGTGAGACGTGAAACATCCGTGGCTTGACGCGACTCCGCACCGTTGGTAAGGAATTGCGCAGCATCCCGAGCGGCCCTGGTCAGGGGCCCGACAACCTGGGGACGGACCCCCAAGGTGTCCAAACGATGTGGCCTGGCGTGGACGTGGTGTCCTCCCGGGCAACCCAAGAGTCCGGCGCAGGGAGCGAGCTCCCGGCGTCCGGCGGAGCGAGTGCCGCCATGAGTCGTCCTGCCCTTCGCTGACCGGCGTGGTTCGTCCAGCGCCCTGACGCGCCTTGCCTCCGTGCGCTCCTCAGCCGAGCGCCCACGCGGGGCCGTCGCGTCCTGAAACACATACACAGACATTTGCACGCGGCCCCCGATGCGCCGCAATGCGAGAGGTGTTGTCGATGAGCCACCCGACGGGTGAGCCATTTCGGTTCGACCTGCAGCTTCCCGGGCTCGGGCTCGAGGCCGGTGGGCGCGTGGAGCGTCACCGTGTGCGTGGGTGGTGCTGGGGGCCGGCGGGAGACGCGGCGGCGGTGGAGGCGCGGCGCCCCCTGTGCGATGCGGTGCCCACCGTCCTCGTGATGCATGCGCTCACCGGGGATGCGCGCGCGGGCGGAGCGGAGGGGTGGTGGGGGCCACTTGTGGGACCGGGACGGGTGCTGGATCCGCGGCGCGTTCGCGTCCTGTGCTTCAACCTGCTCGGCTCCTGCTACGGGACCTCCGGCCCGAGCGACCCGGACTTCCCCTGCGAGCCGGACGGCATCCCGGTCGCGGTGACGTCGTGGGACCTCGCGCGCAGCGTGCTGCTCGCGCTGGACCTGCTCGGCATCCGGGAGCTGGCGCTGTGTACCGGTGGCAGCCTTGGGGCGATGGTGGCGTTGTGCCTCGCGGCGCTCGTCCCCGAGCGGGTTGAGCGGCTGGTTCCCATCGCCGGCGCGGCGCAGGCCTCGAGCTGGGTCGTGGGCTTCAACCACGTGGCGCGCGAGGTGCTGCGGCTGGATCCGGGGTTCCCGGGTGACCTGCGGCGGGGACTGGCCGTGGCGCGGCAGCTCGCCATGCTGAGCTACCGCGCGGAGGCGGGACTGGAGGAGCGCCAGGGTCGCCATCTGCTCGATGCGTGGAGCGCACGGCGGCCGTACCGCGTCGAGACGTACCTCACGTACCAGGGCGAGAAGCTCGCGCGCCGATTCGATGGGCGGAGCTACCTCGCCCTGCTCGGAGCGATGGACCACCACGACCTCTTCCGCCCCCCTCCCCTCCCCGGGCCCGCGGAGTCGTGGCGGCACGGTGCGGAGTGGGGGTTGAGCCGCATCCAGGCGCACGTGCTGGCCGTGGGCATCGACACGGACGTGCTCTTCCTTCCTCACCACATGGCGCAGCTCGCGGCGGAGCTGCGCGCCCTCGGCCGGATCGCCGAGGAGGCCGTGCTCACCAGCGCGCACGGCCACGACGCCTTCCTCATCGAGTGGGAGCAGATGGCCGCGGTCCTCACGCGCGCGCTCCCGAAGGAGCTGAGACCATGAGCAGTCCTGCGTTTCGTGTCCTGAAGTTCGGGGGTTCCTCGCTCGGGCGCGTCGAGCGGATGGCGTGGGTGGTGGGACGGATTGAAGAGGAGCGGCGGACGGGGCGGCTGGTGGTCGTCGTGTCTGCGCTGGGGGACACGACGGATTGGTTGTTGGAGGCGGCCCAGGCGGCTGCGCGTGGGGAGGTGGTGGCGGCGCTCGGGTTGGTGGACAGGGTGGAGGGGCTTGCGGTGGCGGTGGCGGATGGGGTGCGGGGGGACACGGTGTCGGTCGAACCCCCTCACCCTGTCCCTCTCCCAGCGGGAGAGGGGAGATTGTTGCCAGGGGAAGAGGAGAAGTTGGCGCGAGTGGTGGCGGGGGTGCTGGCTCCGCTTCGGGATGTCGTGCAGGGCATCGGGCTCACGCGTGACTTGAGCCCGCAGACGCTGGACCGGGTGCTGGCCTTCGGGGAGCTCGTCTCGGCGCAGCTGGTGACGGCGTTGCTCGAAGGGCGCGGCGTTCCCGTCACGTTCGTGGATGCGCGCCAGTGGGTGCGCACGGACTCGACGTTTGGCGCGGCGCAGGTGGATGTCGCCGCCTCCCGCGAGCGCATCGCTTGGCTCGCGAAGGGCTGGGGCGAGCGCGTGGCCGTGGTTCCCGGGTTCATCGGACAGACCGTGGATGGGCGGACGACGACGCTCGGACGCAACGGTTCCGACTACACCGCCGCTCTGCTCGCTCGCGGCTTGTGGGCCCGCGAGGTGGTGGTGTGGACGGACGTGGATGGCCTCTACACCGCCGACCCGAGCCTCGTGTCCGACGCCTACCCCGTCCGCCACATCACCCACCACGAGGCACTTGAGCTCGCCACCGTCGGGGCGCGGATGTTCCACCCGCGAACGATGATTCCGCTCATCGAGGGCGGCATCCCCTTGCGCATCCGCAGCACCCTCACGCCGGAGCAGCCCGGGACGCTCATCGACGCCGCGGGGAGCCCCGACGCGCAGCGGCCGACGTGCATCGCCTCGCACGAAGGGCTGGCGCTGGTTGGGGTGGAGGTGCGGCGTCTTTCACAGCTCGTCCACCTGGGCGAGCGCGCCGTGGGAGCACTGCGGCGTGCGGGCATCCCCGTGTCCATGACTACGCAGGCGGCGCACGGGCAGTCCCTGGCGGTCGTCGTTCCCGGCGTGGAGGCGGAGCGTGCGGACAGCGCGCTGCGGGCGGAGCTGGCCCTCGAGCTCGAGCGGGGGGAGGTAGAGCCTCCTCGCGTGCGACGGCCGGTGACTCTCGTGACGTTGGTCGCCGAAGCGATGGGACGCGCTCCCAACGTTGCGGGCCGATTCCTCGGGGCGCTCGGTGCCGCGGGCATCTGCGTGCACACCATCGCGCAGGGGGCGTCCTCTCGCTCCATCTCGTGCGTGGTGGACGGGGCGGACACCGCGGGCACCGTGCGACTGACGCATGCGGCCTTCAACCTGGCGCACCAGCAGGTCAGCGTGTTGTTGCTCGGCAAGGGCACTGTGGGAGGCCGGCTGCTCGCGCAGGTGTTCGCGCAGCAGGTGTGGCTCGCGCGTCAGCACGGCATCGCGCTGCGCGTGGTCGGTGTGGTGGACAGCCGGCGCGCTCTCTTCGACGAGCGCGGGCTCTGCGAGGAGGGGTTGCTCGAGCGGCTGGCGCAGGTGCCTGCGTCCGCCGATGGACCGGTGGCTCTCCCGCCCCTGCTGGAGCGGCTCCGCGTCCTTCCGGTGCCAGTGCTCGTGGATTGCACCGCCGAGGACGGCATGGAGGCGACGTACCACGACGCCTTCGCGCGTGGCATCCACGTGGTGGCGGCCAACAAGAAGCCCCTGGCTCTGCCCTGGTCGGAGCGGGAGG
>JAKEEX010000386.1 GCA_022616315.1 Myxococcaceae bacterium | reverse complement strand
GGAAGTAGGTTCGGTACCGTGCCGCATCGCGTGTGAGCAGGCGGTAGCCTGCAACAGCCGCATGTGCGCCGATGTAGAAGTCCGGAAGGGGCGAGCTTCTTACACCGCCGCGCTTGCGGTACCTGAGGAAGCACTTCCCGGCGAGGAAGCCGGCCTCGTACGGGAGCGGTTCGCGACGGAATTCATCCTCGGGAAGGATGTCCTCGAGGTCCTCGATGCGCTCGAACCCGATGGAAACTTCCGCGTAGATGATCGGATTGATGACGAGGACCGAGTCGCTCGCTGACTATGACAGCGCCCTGCTCGACAATTCAGCCCATTCCGGATGGGGCGTCGTGACATCGAGAAGGACGTTGCTGTCGACGAGAACCGGCTTCATTCGCCGCGCGACAACGCCATGATCTCGTCGGTGGACATCTTCACGGTGGCGCGCCCTCGCAAGCGCCGGACGATTCCCTGACCACGTGTCTGGCCGCGCTTCGGCTCGACGCGCACGATGCGCACCGCCACCTGCTCCACGACGAACTCGACCTCGGTGTGAGGCAGCAGTCCTGCCGTCCTCCGGATCTCGATCGGGATGGTGACCTGACCTTTCGACGAGATGCGCATGAGGGCCTCCGACTCCTCTGAGCAGGCGTCATCCTCCGTTGAACTGCGCCTCTCCAGCGAACGTCCTGCCTGCGCGGATGGCAGGCAGCGTGTCCTCACGCACCTGCCCGTCCGTGGCCGTCACCCGCAGCCGGACCGGGCCACTGCCCATGGCCGTGGGCGTGATGAAGTAGTTGTAGGGCTTGCGCTTCAGCTCCACCCACGCGCCGCCCTTCCACCACTCCACCTTCTGCACGGGCACGCGGTGGTTGCGCACCTGGAGCGCCGCCCACCACCGCGTGCTGCCCTCCTTGAAGCGGTAGTGCAGAGGGCCCTGCACGTCGCAAGGGACGAAGCGCCAGCGCACGGGCACGCGTCCCTTGCCGAGCGGGGCCACGCGGGCGAAGGCGTCTCGGCTCAGGTCCAGGTCTCCCACCTTGCACCCGGGGCACAGGTCCGTGATGCGGACGCGCGCCGTGCCCTTAGGCCCTTCCACCTCCGCGCACGCGCCGCACGTGCCGCTCTGGGCGTACTGTGTGCGGTTCGTCGCTGCGACGAGCTGTTCGCCGGGACCGGGCTCCAGGCTGCAGGCACCCATGCGCTTCGCGTCGTAGAAGGTGGCTCTCCCCCGGTGCGTCTCGCCGAGCGCATTGGCTCTTTGCTCCATGTCCCCTGCGAATGCGGACCAGGAGAGGAGCGGAGGGATGATCGCCGAGCGAAGGAAAGTGGCCGGACGCATGCGAGGGGGCGGCGAGTCTACCCTGCGTCCAGGGGACTCGACGCTCCGTGCCGCGGAGTGGGACACGGATTCACAACCCCCTCACCCCGTCCCTCTCCCAGGGGGAGAGGGAACTGGGAGCGGAGACGTGGGCTCACCACGTCGCGGACTTGCGCGTCGTCACCGTGTTGACGTGGGCAATCTGCTTCTCCACTTCCTTCGTCTTGTGGCAGCGCGGGCACTCGGCCATGCGCTCGTCGTGCTCCTTCACGCTCATCATGCTGCTGAAGGGCTGGCGACAG
The DNA here is from genome assembly GCA_022616315.1 of Myxococcaceae bacterium. Lineage (GTDB taxonomy): Bacteria > Myxococcota > Myxococcia > Myxococcales > Myxococcaceae > JAKEEX01. Next base: position 75 of record JAKEEX010000386.1, on the reverse strand, counting down.
TGGCGGCAGTAGTACTCGTACTCGGGCATGGCCTCCCCTCCTCGTGGGCTGGACACCGGCGGGTGCGTCTCTTCT
>JAKEEX010000385.1 GCA_022616315.1 Myxococcaceae bacterium | reverse complement strand
GCCGTTCTCCGGGTGCCCTACTCGGGATTCAAGGGTGACTACCAGTCCATCAAGGTCCTGACTCCGACGGCGAACGGCTTCCCCTGGCTCGCCAGCCAGGTGGGGGCCAGCTTCGTGAACAAGCCCAGCGGCGCGGCCTACTCGCTGGTGGGGAACGACGTGCCGTACTTCATCGTGCACTTCGATCATCAGTCCCAGCGGGTCGACCTCGAGATCCAGGACGCGGCGACCGGGAAGCCCGTTCACCCGGTGTTCCACAACGCCCTCGAGCTCGAGCACTTCGGGCGTAACTCCACCGCGACGAGCTTCTTCTCACTGGCATGGGACGGCACCCGCCTGCACAGCCACGGAGTGAAGGACCTGACCAAGGTCGTACCGGACGGGAAGTACCAGGTGGTCATCAAGGTGCTCAAGGCGCTCGGGGACCCATCCAACCTCGCTCACACGGAGACATGGACGTCACCCGTCATCACCATCGACAGGCCCTGATTCGGGACGTTCACTCCGCCGCAGACGTCGCGAGTAGAACCAGGGGGCGGCTTCCTCGCGGGGGTCGCCCCCGGTTGCGTCTGCACCGCAGGAGTCCGGTCCGGCGACGGAGGACGACGGGACGGTCTCCATGCGCGTCAGTCATGTTCGTCGACGCACCCTGCAGGAATCGTTGTCCGGCCGGGCCCAGGGGGGAAGAATGAGAGCGGGAGGTCCGATTGACGGCACCGCTCTACTTCCTCGCGGGCGCCCGGCTGACGGCCGGGCATCTGACCGAGTGCATCGCGGACGTGGCCCGGAGGCTCGTCGCAGGAGGGGGTCTCGCGCTTCGCGTGGGCCCGGAGCAGCGCTTGAGCACCAGCCCGTGGACTCTCTGGCCCGTGGAGGTGGAGGGCGACGCGCAGCGTGCGCTCATGGCGAGCATCAGCGAGGTCACCTGCGTGCTCGCCCGGCAAGCGCGCCACCAGGTGGTGGGCCTGGCACTGGACGACGCGCACGACACGGCACGCCTCTGTCGCTGTGAGCCCGGAGGCGAACCGGAGACGGTGGCTGGCCCTCGCGAGCGGGTGGCCGCCACCTTGTCCCGCTGGCTCTCGCTGGACCCGGCCCGGGTGGCGGTCGCGCTCGGGATGGTGGACGAGGCGGAGCCCACCGGGGAGAGGGACCCGGAGCTGCTCGAGGAGGAGCGCTTCATCGAGCGGAAGCTGGCCGAGGCCCGGGAGTGGATGGAGCGGTACCGGGGCGGAAAGGGCTAGGCGCCGCTGTCCGCTCGGGCCCCGCCGCGTTATACGCCCCCTGTCCATGTCCGACGCCCAGACGCTCGCCGCCCTCCTGCCCAGGGAGGGGGAGCCACCCCTCTCGCCCGACGAAATCCTCTCCCGCTTCGTCACGTGGACGGGGCAGAAGGGCCTCCAGCTCTACTCCGCGCAGGAGGAGGCGCTGCTCGAGCTCGTCGGCGGAAAGCACGTGGTGCTGAGCACCCCCACGGGCTCCGGCAAGTCGCTCGTGGCCACCGCCCACGTCTTCCGCACCGTGGCCATGGGTGGGCGCGCGTTCTACACGTGCCCCATCAAGGCGCTGGTGAACGAGAAGTTCTTCCAGCTGTGCGAGGCGTTCGGCCCGGAGCGCGTGGGCATGGTGACGGGGGACGCCTCCATCAACCGCGACGCGCCCATCATCTGCTGCACCGCGGAGATCCTCGCCAACATCTGCCTGCGTGAGGCCAACCCGCGCGTGGACGCGGTGGTGATGGACGAGTTCCACTACTACGCGGACCGCGAGCGCGGCGTGTCCTGGCAGCTCCCGCTCCTGACGCTGGAGTACGCCACCTTCCTGCTCATGTCCGCCACGCTGGGGGACACCACCCCCATCGAGAAGTCCCTCCAGGAGCTCACGGGCCGGGAGGTGGCCTCCGTCCGCGGCATGCAGCGCCCCGTTCCGCTCGAGTACCAGTACGTCGAGACGCCCCTGCACGAGACGGTGCAGGAGCTCATCTCCGCCGGCAGGTCGCCCATCTACCTCGTCAACTTCACCCAGCGCGCGGCCGCCGAGCAGGCGCAGAACCTCATGTCGGTGAACTTCTCCTCGAAGGAGGAGAAGGCGGCCCTCGCCGCGGCGCTCGAGGGCGTGAAGTTCGATAGCCCCTATGGCAAGGAGCTTCAGCGCTTCCTGCGGCACGGCGTGGGGCTCCACCACGCGGGCCTCCTCCCGAAGTACCGGCTCCTCGTGGAGCGGCTCGCGCAGAGCGGGCTGCTCAAGGTGGTGAGCGGCACGGACACGCTCGGTGTGGGTGTCAACATCCCGTTGCGCACCGTGCTCTTCACCCAGCTGTGCAAGTTCGGCGGCGACAAGGTGGGCATCCTCTCGGCGCGTGACTTCCACCAGATCGCCGGCCGCGCGGGCCGCAAGGGCTTCGACGAGCGGGGTTTCGTCGTGGCCCAGGCCCCCGAGCACGTCATCGAGAACCTCCGGCTCGCCCAGAAGGCCGCGGGCGGGAAGAAGGTGGTGAAGCAGAAGCCGCCCACCAAGGGCTATACACACTGGGACAAGGCCACCTTCGAGAGGCTCATCGGACAGCTCCCCGAGCCGCTCGAGTCCCGCTTCAGCGTCACCTTCGGCATGCTGCTCGGTCTGCTGCAGGCTGCGGAGGGACGGAGCGAGGGCGGTTACCGCCGGCTCGTCACGCTCATCCAGCGGAGCCACGGGCGCGACTGGGACCGCCGGCAGCACCTCAAGCGCGCCGCCCAGGCCTTCCGCACCCTTCGCACCGCGGGGCTCGTGGCGGTGGAGAAGGGGAGACCCGCGCAGGTGAAGGTGTCACTGGACCTGGGCCAGGACTTCTCGCTCAACCACGCCCTCGCGCTCTACCTGCTAGAGGCGCTCCAGGCGCTCGACGCGACCGCGGAGAGCCACGCGCTGGACATGGTGTCCCTCGTGGAGTCCATCCTCGAGAACCCCGACGTCATCCTCTACGCGCAGCGGAATAGCGCGAAGGACGCGAAGGCGGCCGAGCTGAAGGCGCAGGGCGTGGAGTACGAGCAGCGCATGGAGGAGCTCGAGAAGGTGGAGTACCCCAAGCCTCTCTCCGAGTTCATCTACCCCACGTTCAACCTCTTCGCGGCCAAGCACCCGTGGGTGGGCGAGGACAACATCCGACCCAAGTCCATCGCGCGGGAGATGTTCGAGCGCTTCTGCACCTTCGCGGACTACGTGCGGGACTACGGCGTGCAGCGCAGCGAGGGCGTGCTCCTGCGATACCTGTCAGATGCGTACAAGACGCTGCAGCAGGGCGTGCCGGACTCGGCGAAGACGGAGGAGCTGGAGGACCTCATCGCCCATCTGCGTCAGCTGGTGCGCGGCGTGGACTCGAGCCTGGTCGACGAGTGGGAGCGGATGCGCAACCCCGGGGCAGCGCAGGCGAAGGGAGAGGCAGCGCCCGCCGCGCCGAGGCCACTCTGGGACGACCCGCGCCGGCTGGGGGCTCGCGTGCGCGCGGAGCTGCACGCCCTCGTGAAGATGCTCGCGGAGAAGCGGTGGGAGGAGGCGGCCGCCGGGGTGCGCGATCCGGAGGGAAGGTGGACGCCGTCCGCCGTCGAGGCCGCGCTCGAGCCGTACTTCGCGGAGCATCCGTCCATCGATACGACGCCGCGTTTCCGGAGGCCTCAGCACACGGTGATGACGCCGGAGGGTGCACGCAGGTGGCGCGTGCGACAGAAGCTCCTGGACCCCGAGGGCGACGAGGACTGGATGGTGGAGGCGGTGGTGGACCTCTCGGGTGAGGGAAGCGAGGAGGGGCCTCTGATTCAGCTGGAGCGCATCGGGACCTGAAGCCAGGGAGAGGGGCGTGTCACTGGAAGCAGGCGCCCACGCTGGCTCGCTGCGGTTGGACACAGGTGCCGGTGGTGCACGAAGGGCCACCGCCGGGCGTGGTGCTGCAGAAGGCGAGGCACGTCCGGACGCCGGTCTCGAGGTTCTCGAAGCAGCCGCTTCCGCGGACACAGTCTGCGGACAGCTCGCAGGGGGCGCCTGGCGCAACTGCGCCTTCGGGGCGACACGCGGAGACGTCCTCGATGAGGTAGCAGCCCTGAGACGCGGGGCAGTCCTGTGCCAGCGGGTCGCAGAAGGTCGTCGGCGTGCACAGTCCCGGTCGCTCGGGGGTCCCGATGCGGACCAGCGTCCTGAGACAGGCCGAGCCGGGCGCACACTCGTTGCTCGTCGCGCAGAAGCGCCGACAGCTCGCGTGCGCCGACGGCCCTCCATCCGTCTCCATCGCGCAGTAGAGCCCCGCAGCGCAGTTGTCGCCGTCGTTCGACACGCAGCTCTCGTTCTCGGCGTGTGCGCTGGCGGAGATCGGCACGCAACGACGCGCGGCGGTGCCACCACTTTGGAAATAGGTGCACTTCAGTCCGCTCGGGCAGTCCTGGGCCACGACGTCACACGACCCGGCCCTGCACCGGAGCTCCGTGGAGCTGCCTCCATCCCCGGGGGCCACCCACACGCACTGCTGACCGGACCGGCAGTCCTGAGCATGGAGATCGCATTCCTGGACGCGCACCGTCGTCCCACCAGTGCTCGCGTCAGGCCTGCCCGAATCCGGTGTCCCTCCGTCCTGGGAGGCACCGCTGACTCTGACGTCGCACGCAGCGACGAGCAGCAGTCCCAGCGCCACGAGAACCCACACGCGCTGCATCGAGGCCTCCACCGGGGTGGGCCCGCCGGGTCGCCGGCATGCCCATGCGCGCCGAAGGTCGTGAGCGTTCCGTGCCCGGGGAAGCCCTCATGTCGCCACCGCAGCGCGAGGATGCCCCCGGACGTCCTCGCGCAGACGTGCGCATGCCCTCCGGAATCGGGACGTCACGTGCTGCAGACATCCCTCCGGACGACCTCGTGCCGGACCCCCCGGCGCGCTAGAAAGGGGGGATGAAGCCCGTCCAGGAAGCCCTGCCGGAGCCGCAGTCGTTCGAGCGCCGGAGCGACGTCCGCATCCCCATCCACGTGGAGGTGCGGTTCGAGGAGGTGGCGCAGGCGGCGCGTGCCCTGAAGGCGTTCACCACGAACGTGTCCGCGGGTGGACTGTGCCTGCTGACGCAGCATGCGTACCCGGTGGGCCACCGCTTGAGCGTCACGCTCTCCGTCCAGAGCCAGACACTGCAGCTCCAGGCCATGGTGGCGTGGACCCGCGGAGACGCGGTCGGCGTGCGCTTCGTGGACGTGAGCGATGAAGACCACAGCCGGCTGCGCAGCCTGATGGCGTCCGCTCAGCGCGGGGTGCGCGGGACCTCCAGCTCGGAGTAACGGAAGACAGTGGTCCCCGTGGGGCGGAAGCCGCACTTCTCGAAGAAGCCTCGCGCGGGCTCGCCGAGCTCCTCGGGCGCGTGCAGCTCCAGCCGCTTCACCGTGAGGGTCCGCGCACGGTCGACCGCCTTCTGGAGGAGCGCACGGCCCACGCCCTTGCCGCGCCACGCCACGCTCACCACCAGCTCGTCGATGGTGCCGATGCGGCCCTTCAGGCGCAGCTGCGGGTGGTGGGAGAAGCTCAGCATCCCCACCGGCTTGTCCCCGCCGTCCACCGCGACGAAGACCTCGATCTCGGGGTGGCTGACGACCCAGTGCACGGTCTGGGTGTCTGCCGCGTTGGGGTAGCCGAGCTCGCGCAGGAGCGCCGAGAGCCCATCCCCGTCACCGCGGCGCGCGGGTCGAACGCGGAACGCCGCGACAGGGGGGGCGTCTCGGAGCGGAGGGCGCTGAGGGGTCGGTCCCACAAGCTGACAATGTGAACGAATGTCCGTGGACGGGCAAAAGCCCGACCAGACGCCCAGCACCCTGTGTGGCTGAAGGGCAACGGGCCGTGCAGGGACGGACAGCGCCCACCGCGGGACGTACAGGTCTCGGGAATACGCGAGGTAGCGCTCGGTGTGCCCATGCCTTCGGAACATCCTCCGGCGCGCAGCGCGCTTCCGTCACTCGTGTCGCTCGCGGATCACCTGTCACGGGCCGCGGATCCGGAGCAGCTCGCACACATGCTCCTCGTCGAGGTGCTCGAGGCCGCGCGAGCTTCCCTGGCGGTGGTGTTCCTCCCACTCGAATCGTCCACGGTCCTCGAGGTGTCCCTGAAGAGGGGTGCTTCCGGCGGTCCAGCAGCGGTGGAGCAGCGCGTCCATGCCGGGCGCGTGCTGCCGGTACCGCGAGGGCCCTGGTGGGGGAGCACCTCCCTCTCGGCAGTTCCCCCCGGTCAGACGCCTCCCCACCTCGCGCGGCTGGAGCTCCCCCCAGGGGAGGTCGGCCCGACCTGGGCCGTGCTCGGCGTTCGCGCCGGTGCAGGAGGAGAAGGCGTCCTGGCGCTCGCGCTCGGTGCCTGGCCGGGCAAGGAGGCGGTCCAGAGAGTGGAGCTGCTCGGGCGCCTCGCCTCGCAGGCGCTCGAGCGGCTGCAGCTGGCGTCCGCGGTCCAGAAGGCACGGAAGCAGGCACAGGCCGAGGTCGAGGAGCGGATGCGCGCCGAGGAGCGCTACCGGTTCCTCGCCGAGGCCGGACAGAGCCTCGCGGGTTCGCTCGACGCGGAGGTCATCCTCCAGGAGCTCGCGCGCCTCGCGGTGTCGCGGCTGTCGGATGCCTGCCTCGTGCACGTCCCGGAGGGGCGCGCGGTGCTGCGCCAGGTGGCCTTCGCGACGGCGCGGACCGACGCAGGAGGGACGAGGGAGGCCCGCGTGCGCGCTTCAGCCAGTCGCGTGCCCGCGAGCGCGCTGGAGGCGCTGCTGACCCGGCGGACCGTGGAGGTGACCGAGCCGGACACTGCAGCAGCCGGAGCAGAGGGCACGAGCCGCGGCCCGTCCGCGCTCCTCAGCGTTCCGCTCCTGGCGCGTGACCGCGTCCAGGCGGTGCTGACGCTGGCCATGGAGAGGAGAGGGCGGCGCATTCGCGCGGAGGACGTGGCGCTCGCGGAGGAGCTCGCGCACCGCGCGGTGCTGGCCGTGGACAACGCGCATCTCTACCGCGAGGCGCAGCATGCCCGCGCCGCCGCGGAGCAGGAGACGCTCGTGCGGCGGACCGCGGAGGAGAGGCAGCGCTTCCTGGCGGAGGCGAGCAGGGTGCTCGGCTCCACGCTCGACGCGCCGGAGATCCTCCGCAACCTGTCGCGCCTCCTGGCACCGCGGCTCGCGGACGGGTGCGCGGTGGATCTGGTGGAGTCCGGCGGGCGTACCTACCGCGTGGCCGCCACGCACCGGGATCCGGAGAAGGTGGGCCTCCTGTTCCGCATCGCGGAGGAGTCCCCGCTCCCTCTGGACTCCACGGCAGGCGTGCCAGCGGTGGTGCGCACGGGGGTGAGCGAGAAATTGAGCGTGATGCGGGAGGAGCACCTCGCGGCACATGCGCGCTCGCCGGAGCACCTGGCCCTCCTGCGGGAGCTCCAGGTCGGGGCGATGCTCATCGTCCCCCTCTGGGTGCGGGGGAAGGTCGCCGGCGCGGTGACGCTCGTCCAGGGCGAGTCCGGTCGGCGCTTCACGCGCGCGGACCAGGCCGTGGCGGAGGACCTGGCCGGACGTGCCGGACTGGCGGTGGAGAACGCGCGCCTCTATGCGGACCTCGAGGAGGAGGACCGGCGCAAGGACGAGTTCCTCGCCATGCTCGCCCACGAGCTGCGCAACCCGCTGGCACCGGTCCAGGCCGCAGCGCAGCTCCTCAAGCAGGGCTCGGACCGCCCGGAGGTGCTCGAGAGGGCACGGACGGTCATCGAGCGACAGACGCGGCACATGGCGAGGCTCGTGGATGACCTCCTGGACGTGTCGCGCATCACGCGGGGGAAGATCGACCTGCGTCGCGAGCGCACCCAGCTGCAGACGCTCATCCAGCGCGCGGCGGAGCTCGCGCACCCCATGCTCCAGGCGCGCCAGCACACGCTCACGCTGGAGTGTCCGGAGCGGCCGCTGTGGCTGGACGTGGACACCGTCCGGCTCGAGCAGGTGCTCGTGAACCTGCTCAACAACGCGGCCAAGTACACGGACCCGGGGGGACGCATCCACGTCGCCGTGGTGAGGGACCCCGGCGTGGTGACGATCTCCGTGAAGGACACCGGCATCGGTATCAGCGCGGAGATGCTCGAGCGCGTCTTCGACCTGTTCACGCAGGAGCGCCGGGCCGCGGACAGATCGCAGGGCGGTCTGGGCATCGGGCTCACGCTCGTGAAGCAGCTCGTGGAGCTCCATGAGGGCAGCGTGAGCGCGCACAGCGAGGGGACGGGACGCGGGAGCGAGTTCCGGGTGTGCCTCCCGTGCCCGGAGCTGGACGAGCGGACGGACACCCCGGCCCCGGTGCTCGAGCAGCTCTCGCGCGGCCTCCGCGTGCTCGTGGTGGACGACAACGTGGACGCGGCGGAGACGCTTGCCGAGCTGCTCGGAATCTGGGGCATCAGCGTGCGCGCGGTCCACGACGGCATCTCAGCCCTCGAGGAGGCGTCGCAGTTCGACCCGGAGGTGGTGCTCCTCGACATCGGTCTGCCGCGCATCGACGGCTTCGAGGTGGCGCGGCGGCTGCGCAGCAACCCCGCCCACTCGCGCACGCTCCTCATCGCCCTCACCGGGTACGGCCAGTCCGAGGACCGGGCACGAGCGCGTGAGGCGGGCTTCGACCATCACCTCACCAAGCCCGTGGATCTCCAGGTCCTGGGACGCCTCCTGTCCGAGGTCTCCTCGCCCCAGAGCCACCCCTCTCCCCCCAACTTTCCCTCTCCCTCCGGGAGAGGGACAGGGTGAGGGGGCAGGGCACCAGTGCAGCACTCGCGCTCCTCCTGTGGGCGGGCACCACCGCCTGCGCGCGCGAACATCCACAGGTCGCGAAGACCCCCCCATCCCCACACCGCACGCGCATCGTCTTCAAGCACCAGCCGCTCTGGGGAGACGAGGCGCCCTTCCGCGCACTCCTCCGGCAGTTCGAGCGCACCCACCCGCACCTCGAGGTGGTGACCGAGCACATCCCGAACGCCGCGGACGTGGCCCATCAGTATTTCCTCACGGCCCTGGAGGGGGGCGCGAGTGACTTCGACGTCCTCGTCGTGGACGTGGTGTGGGTCTCCGAGTTCGCGCGTGCAGGCTGGATCGCAGACATCTCCGGCGCATTCCCTCCGGAGACGCTGCGCGAGGCCTACTTCGTGGGGCCGGTGGAGGCTGTTGTGGTGGAGGGGCGCACGTTCGCGGTGCCGTGGTTCGTGGACGTGGGGCTGCTCTACTTCCGGACGGACCTCGTCCCGCGAGCGCCGCGGACCTACGCGGAGCTCGAGCGCTTCGCGACTCAGGCGATGGCGCGCCAGCCCGGGCTCGCGGGCTACGTGTGGCAGGGCAGGCAATACGAGGGGCTCACCTGCAACGTGTACGAGGCCTTCTGGGGGCGCGGTGGCGAGACGATGGAGGGCGGCCGCATCGCATTGAAGACACCGCCCATGTCGCAGGCCCTCGCCTACCTCCGCGGCCTGCTCACCTCGGGTGTGTCGCCGCCGTCCGTCACCTCCGCTGCCGAGGAAGAGGTCCGCCGCACCTTCCAGCAGGGGAATGCAGTCTTCATGCGCAACTGGCCCTACGCCTGGAGCGAGCTGCAGGCACCGGGCTCGCCGGTGCGGGGCAGGGTGGGGTGGGCACCCTTGCCCACGGAGAGCGGTGAGGCGGGGGCAGGGACCCTCGGGGGCTGGCAGCTCGCACTGAACGCGCACACGCCGCCCGAGCGCCGCGAGGACGCGCTGCGTCTGATTGCCCACCTCGCCTCAGCGGACGCCAACCTGCTCATGGCGCTCCACTACGCGCGTAACCCGCCCCGCCGGAGCGTCTACGCAGCGCCCGCGCTCCATGACGGCGCACCGTTCATCGCGAGTCTCCTGCCGGCCATCGAGCGTGCGCGCCCCCGCCCCGTGACGCCGTACTACAACCTGGTCGCGGACATCCTGCAGAGCGAGTTCTCCGCGGCCATCAACGGCATCCGGACACCCGAGGCTGCGATGGAGCGTGCGCAGCGCCTAGTGGACCATCTCATGGAGGAGGCGCCGTGACAGGGCAAGACGCTTCGCGGGCCGAGCGGCTCCAGGCGGCATTCCTCGTGGCCCCCGCCGTCCTCGTGCTCGCTGCGGTCGCGCTCTTTCCCATCCTCGCGGCGGTGTGGCTCAGTCTCCACCGCTCCATCCTCGTCTTCGGAGAGGAGCGCTTCATCGGCGTGGAGAACTACGCGTTCCTGCTGAGGGACACGCGCTTCCTCACCGCGCTCGGGAACACGGCGTACTTCACGCTGGTGGCGGTGACGGTGGAGCTCCTGCTGGCGATGCCCCTCGCGCTCCTCATGAACCGCGCCTTCCCGGGCCGTGGGCTCCTCCGCGCCTCCGTCCTCATCCCCTGGGCCATCCCCACGGTGGTCGCCGCGAAGCTGTGGGCCTGGATGTACAACCCCGACTTCGGCCTGCTCAACCAGCTGTGGCCCGGGAGGGACGTCAACTGGCTGGGGACGCCGGGCCTCGCACTGCACGCGGCGATCCTGGTGGACGTGTGGAAGACGACCCCGTTCGTGGCGCTGCTCCTCCTCGCCGGGCTTCAGGGCATCCCGCAGGACCTCTACAAGGCCGCGCGGGTGGACGGAGCGGGACCCTGGCGCGTCTTCTGGCGCATCACGCTGCCACTGCTCTCGCCCGCCCTCCTCATTGCCCTGCTGTTCCGGACCCTCGACGCGTTCCGCGTCTTCGACGCCATCTACGTCCTCACCGAGGGTGGGCCGGCCAACACCACGGAGACGCTCTCCATCTATGCGTACAAGACGCTCATGCGCTCGGGGAACTTCGGGTACGGCTCCACGCTCTCGGTGGTGACCTTCCTGTGTGTGGTGCTCCTCGCGCTGGGCTACCTCCGTCTGCTCGGGCGCTCGGGGGTGACGCGGTGAGGAGCGTGCCCACGTGGCTGCTCACCGCGGCCCTGCTCACGTTCTTCCTGGGCCCCTTCGTCTGGCAGGTGCTCACGAGCCTCCGGCCCGAGGCCGAGCTCACGGCGCCTGGTCTTCCGAGGGCACTCACGCTGGAGGCCTACCGGAGTGTCCTCGGAGGGAGACCCTTCCTCCATGTGGTGCTCAACTCGCTCGTCGTCGCGACGGCCACGACGATTTCCTGCCTCGCCGTGGGCGCGTCGGCTGCCTTCGCACTCGCGAAGCTGCGCTTCCCGGGCCGGAGCCTCCTGCTCGGCGCGGCGCTGGCCGTGTCCATGTTCCCACCCATCGCCACGGTGAGCCCGCTCTACCTGGCACTCCGCGCGGTGGGGCTCCGCGACACGCTCGGTGGCCTCGTGGTGCCCTATGCCACCTTCGCGCTGCCCCTCACGCTGTGGCTGCTGACCTCGTACTTCCGGCAGCTCCCGGATGAGCTGTACCGCGCAGCCCGCGTGGACGGTTGCACGCCCTTCCAGGCCTTCCGGCGCGTCCTGCTCCCCCTCGTGCTCCCGGGCCTCGCGACGACCGGCATCCTCGTCTTCATCTTCTCCTGGAACGAGTTCCTCTACGCGCTGACGTTCATCTCCTCTCCCGGCAAGCGCACCATCCCCGTGGCGATCAGCCTCTTCGCGGGCGAGCACGCCGAGCCCTTCGCGGAGATCGCTGCGGCCTCCATCCTCGCCACGCTGCCACTCGTGGTGCTGACGGTCCTCTTCCAGCGTCGCATCGTCTCCGGGCTCACGGCCGGGGCGGTGAAGGGGTGATGTCCCTTGGCCACGGTGACTCTCGAGCGCGTGAGCAAGGTCTATCGGGGCGGCGTGGCCGGCGTGCGAGAGGTGTCGCTCGACGTGGCGGACGGGGAGTTCGTGTCGCTCGTGGGGCCGTCCGGATGCGGAAAGTCCACGACGCTCAACCTCATCGCCGGGCTGGAGGAGCCCACCTCCGGCACGCTGCGGATCGGCGGCGTGGTGGTCAACGGCCTCTCACCGCGCGAGCGCGACGTGGCCATGGTGTTCCAGAGCTACGCGCTCTACCCACACCTGGACGTTCGGCGGAACCTGGCCTTCCCGCTGGAGGTCGCGGGAATGCCACGACAGCGCATCCGCGAGCGCGTGGAGGAGACGGCGGCGCTCCTCGGGCTGACCGAGCTGCTGGCGCGCAGGCCCGCGGAGCTCTCCGGCGGCCAGCGGCAGCGTGTCGCGCTCGGACGTGCGCTGGTGCGGCGGCCGAAGGCCTTCCTCTTCGACGAGCCCCTCAGCAACCTCGACGTCGGCCTCCGCGCCCAGGTGCGCGGCGAGCTCAAGAAGCTCCACGAGCGGCTCGGGGCCACGTTCATCTACGTCACCCACGACCAGGCGGAGGCGATGACGCTGTCGGACCGTGTGGTGGTGATGCACGCGGGCGAGGTCCAGCAGGTCGCATCGCCCCGCGAGCTCTACCTCCGCCCGGCCAACACGTTCGTGGCCGGCTTCTTCGGTGCGCCGCGCATCAACCTGGTGCCCCCGGAGGTGCTGGGCCTCCAGAGTCCCGGGGAGGGCCTGGAGGTGGGCGTGCGTGCGGAGGCCCTGACCCTCGGGCTCGGAGAGGCGCCCCCGGGCGCTGTGAGGGGCCGTGTGTACCTGGTGGAGCCCATGGGGTCCGAGGCCTGGGTCACGGTCGAGGTGGACGGGCACCGACTGGTGGTACGCGCCGCGGCGGACTTCGGCGGGAGCAGCGGGACCCCTGCGTGGCTCACAGTGGACCGTGAGGCGCTCCAGTGGTTCGACGCGGCCACCGGCAAGCGGGTGTGAGCCACCTTACAGCTGCGCCACCGCCGAAGCCTGCGCGAGACAGCGCTGGTACCGCAGGTCCACGTTCCGTGCGAACCACGCCGTCGAGCGTTCGCGCGCGAGCTTCGGACTCCGGATCGCCACCTCCGGAACCTGTGCATACGCCGGAGTCTCCCCGGTGCGCTCCGCGTACACCCGCTTGAGCGTGCGGTAGGTCTCCGTCTCCTCGAGCTCGCGTCTCTTCTCCTCGAGCAGATCGCGCCGGATCCTCCACTCACTCAGCGAGGGCGCGAAGCGCTCGCGGAAGACGAGGAGCGCGAGCAGCGACTGCGAGTCCTTTCCCGACGGCTCGCCGCGCGCGTCGTACGCGAGCAGGTCCCCGTCCGGGGTCAGCTTCCGCCCGGTCACCCGCGCGAGCTGGGTCTGCACGGCGGCGTTACGCGAGGCGTAGAAGCCGGCGTTGTAGTCGGCGAAGCGGTGGAGGGGCTCGCTGTAGCCGGCGGGGTAGCCGAGGAGCCGCGCCGTCCCGTAGTCGATTCCACCGGAGCGCGTGTAGAGCTCCTCGCGCACCTCGTC
>JAKEEX010000384.1 GCA_022616315.1 Myxococcaceae bacterium | reverse complement strand
GTAGGGGCGGATCCACGGGTCCCGCCCCAGCCGTGACTGGAAGGACACCGCGGTGCGCTCCTGCGAGAGCCCCAGCCGTGCGCCGAGCTCCCGCGCGACGTGGAATGCCTGCGCGCGGTAGCACCCCGCGTTGGCGGGCGTGAGCTGCGCCGAGCATCCCTCCGAGGCCAGGCAATGGGTGCCCGTGGGGTCGCTCTTGCGCATGTGCCGCTCGGGAAGGCCATGGAAGCTGAAGAGGACGACCTCCGCGCGCGCCTCCTGCACCACCGGCCGCGCCACCTCGGCGTAGGCATCCAGGAACGCCGACTGGTCGAAGAAGGGCGGCAGGATGCGGAGCGGAGGAATCTCCCAGTGCTCCCCCAGGAGCTCGAAGATGCGTGCGCTCGTGGTCGACTGGGCGGACGCAGCGTTCAGCGGGTAGAGAGGCAGGACGGTGAGCTCCCCCACCCCACGCGCCTTCAGCCGTCCCAGTGCCTCCGCGAGCGAGGGGTTGCCGTAGCGCATCCCGAGCTCCACCTCGAGCTCACCCCCGAGCCGCGCCTCGACCGCGGCCGCGAGCGTGCGGCTGTTCACCAACAGCGGACTCCCCTCGGGAGTCCAGATGCTCCGGTAGGCCTCCGCGGAGCGACGCGGCCGGAACGGGAGGATGACCAGGTTCAGCAGGAGCCAGCGTCCCACCGGATGCAGGTCCATCACCCGCGGGTCGGACAGGAACTCGCGCAGGTAGCGGCGCACCGCGGCCGGCTCCGGCGCATCCGGCGTCCCGAGGTTGACCAGCAGGAGTCCCCGCTTCCTCACGCGCACAATCCTCAGTGCAGCCCGTGGGGCTGCGTGAGGGCGAACTCACCGATGCGCGCGTCGAACGCATCCCCACCCGGCCGCACCATCTGGTAGCTGCCCCGCATGGTGCCGAAGGGCGTGCGGAGCATCGCCCAGCTCGTGTACTCGAAGCGCTCGCCTGGCTGCAGGCGCGGCTGCTTGCCCACCACGCCCTCGCCCTTCACCTCCTCGGTGCGACCATCCGCGTCGGTGATGAGCCAGTGGCGGCTGCGCAGCTGGGCGGGCTCCTCTCCCTCGTTGCGGATCTCCACCGTGTACATGAAGGCGAAGTGGCCGGTCTCCGGCTCGGACCGCTCCGGCCAGTACGCCGGCTTCACGGTGATGCGGATGCCATCCGTCAACGTCGAGGACATGCGCCGGGTTTCTGTCAGTCGGGGGGCGCCCACGCAAGCATTCCTCGCGCACGTCACACGGACGTCCGGGGGGGCTTTCGCCTACTTGATGTCCTCGGGGCTGTCCCTCGCCGGCTCGGGCACCTTGGGGTTGAGCACGCTCGCCACGATGGAGCCAACGAGCGTCGCGGCGATGAACCCCAGGCTCCACCCGATGGGCACGTGGAACGCATGATCCAGCACGCCCCGCGCGGCGAGCTCCCCGGTCCCCCACCCCACCAGCATCTTCACGCCCACGAAGCCCAGGATGACCGACAGGCCGAGCTTGAGGTAGTGGAACTTGTCCATCAGGCTCGCCACAACGAAGAAGAGCGAGCGCAGGCCCAGGATGGCGCAGACGTTGGACGTGTAGATGATGTACGGGTCCTGGCTGATGCCGAGCACCGCCGGGATGCTGTCCAGCGCGAAGAGCAGGTCGGTGAACTCCACCGACAGCAGCACCAGGAAGAGCGGCGTCACCATCCGCATGCCGCGCTCCACCGTGAAGAAGCGGCTGCCCTCCTGGATCCTCGCCACCGGCAGCACCTTTCGTGCCAACCGCACGATGGCCTGCTGCTCGGGGTCCACCTCGTCCTCCTCGGACTTCAGCATCTTCAGCGCGGTGAAGACGAGGAAGGCGCCGAAGAGGGCCAGGAGCCAGTCGAAGCGCTTCACCAGCGCCGCCCCCGCGAGGATGAGCGCGGCGCGCATGACGAACGCACCCATGATGCCCCAGAAGAGCACCCGGTGCTGATGCTCCGGCTTCACGCGGAAGTAGCCGAAGAGCATCAGGAAGACGAAGAGGTTATCGACCGAGAGCGCGTACTCGATGATGTAGGCGGTGAGCCACTCCACCGGCGGGTTCTGCCCGAGGAACAACCCCGGCTGCGATCGGTGGAGCCACCAGATGAGCCCGCAGAACCCGAGCGACAGGGAGATCCACACCGCCGTCCAGACGCCCGCCTCCTTCGGCGTCACGGCCGTCTCCTTGCCGCGGCGGACGAGCCCGAGGTCGACGGCCAGCAGGGCCACGACGGCCAGGTTGAATCCCCCCCACAACAGGACAGACGTGCTCAAGGTTCTCAGGCTCCTAGAGGAAAGCCACGCTTTTAACGGGTGAGTGGGGACTCCGCCCAGCGGAAAGGGTCAGGGGAGGTCCTCCTCGGTGGCCGGACGCCGCAGGACGATGAGCGAGCGCCCCATCACCTCCACCCGCCCCCCGGCTGGCGTGTGGCGCGCGGTGCTGTGGTCCGCCGCGGTGTCCACGATGACCTCCCAGTCCGCTCCCCACTCGATGGCAGGCAGGTGGAAGAGGATGGGCTCGTGGTGCGCGTTGAGCAGCGCGAGCAGCGTGTCCCCGACGATGCGCTGCCCCTGCTCCCCCGGCGTGGCGATGGCATCCCCGCCCAGCAGGAAGCCGAGCGAGCGCACGTACGGCTTGGCCCAGTCTTCCCGGGTCATCTCGCGCCCGTCCGGGCGGAACCAGGCGAGGTCCTTCAGGTGGCTGTCCCAGATCTGCGAGCCGCGGAAGAAGCGGCGCCGCTGGAGCACGGGCTGCTCGCGCCGCAAGCCGCTCATCCGGGCGGCGAAGTCCAGGAGCGCCTTCCCGCGCTCGTCGAGCGCCCAGTTCACCCAGCTGAGGTCGTTGTCCTGGCAATAGGCGTTGTTGTTGCCGCGCTGGGTGCGTCCCATCTCGTCGCCGGCCACCAGCATGGGCACGCCCTGGCTGAGGAACAGGGTGGCCACGAGGTTGCGCTTCTGCTGCTCGCGCAGGGTGAGGACGCGCACGTCGTCCGTCTCCCCCTCCACGCCGCAGTTCCACGAGAGGTTCTCGTCCGTGCCGTCGCGGTTGCCCTCCTGGTTCGCCGCGTTGTGCTTCTGGGTGTACGTGACGAGGTCGTGCAGGGTGAAGCCGTCGTGCGCGGTGATGAAGTTGACGCTGTGGAAGGGCTTGCGTCCGCCGAGCAGGAACAGGTCGGAGGAGCCCGTGAGCCGGTAGCCGAGCTCCGCGGCCTGCCGGTCATCCCCCCTCCAGTACTTGCGCATGGTGTCGCGGTACTTGCCATTCCACTCCGCCCAGTCCACCGGGAAGTTACCCACCTGGTAGCCGCCCATCCCCACGTCCCACGGCTCCGCGATGAGCTTCACGTCCTTGAGGACCGGGTCCTGGTGCACGGCCTGGAAGAAGGGCGCGTTGCGGTCGTAGGTGCCCTCGCCGGTGCGCCCCAGGGTGGTGGCCAGGTCGAACCGGAACCCGTCCACGTGCATCTCCTGCACCCAGTAGCGCAACGAGTCCATCACCAGCTGCAGCACGTGGGGGTGCTGGAGGTTCAGCGAGCTCCCGGTGCCGGTGAAGTCCTGGAAGAAGCGGGGCTCCGCGGGGTTGAGCCAGTAGTACGCGGTGTTGTCCAGGCTCTTGAAGAAGAGCGTGGGCCCCAGGTGGTTGCCCTCGCAGGAGTGGTTGAAGACCACGTCGAGCAGGACCTCGATGCCCGCGGCGTGGAGCGCCCTCACCATCTGCTTGAACTCCACCACCTGCTCTCCGCGGCTTCCGCCCGCGGCGTAGCGCTGCTCCGGCGCGAAGTAGCCGAGTGTGGAGTAGCCCCAGTAGTTGGTGAGGCCCCGCTCCACGAGGAAGGTGTCGTCCACGTGCTCGTGCACGGGGAGCAGCTCGACTGCGGTGACGCCCAGCCTCTTCAGGTGCGCGAGGACCGCCGGGTGCCCGAGCGCCGTGTACGTCCCGCGCAGCTCCGGCGGCACGTCCGGGTGCTTGCGGGTGAAGCCCCGGACGTGCAGCTCGTAGATGACGCTCTGCTGCCAGGGCGTGCGCGGGCGGCGGTCCTCACCCCAGTCGAAGCCTTCCCGGAGCACCACGGCCCTGGGCATGGCGGGCGCGGAGTCCTGCGCGTCCGGCGTGAGGTCCTCCTCCGTGCCGCCGCGCACATAGCCGAAGACGGGCCCATGCACGTCCACCTTCCCGGTGATGGCACGTGCATAGGGGTCCATGAGCAGCTTCGCGGGATTGAAGCGCAGGCCCCTCGCGGGCTCGTAGGGACCGTGCGCGCGCAGGCCGTAGAGCGTGCCGGCCGTGAGCCCCGGCACGTAGCCGTGCCAGACGTGGCCCGTGCGCTCGAGCAGCTTCACCCGACCCGTCTCGCGGCGTGGGTCCTCTGCGTCGAAGAAGCAGACCTCCACGGCGCGCGCGTGCTCGCTGAAGACGGCGAAGTTGACGCCCCTCCCATCCTCCGTGGCCCCGAGCGGGTAGGGTCGCCCCGGCCACACCTCCCACAGTGCGAACTTGGCCATGCTTTCGTCCTACTCCGGCTCCCCCCACGCCACCGCTGCCCGGCGCGGCTCCGAACGGTTGTGACCGGAGCAGAACACTCCGGCGCCCGGCGCCTCGAGACACGAAAGGCCCGCCCCCCCGTGAGGGAGAGCGAGCCTTTCCCCTCTCCTACTGGGAGAGGGCCAGGGTGAGGGGGCCGTGCACCAACCACAGCCCCGCGTCACCGCGCCGTCAGGCCGCGCTCAGGTGCTTGTTCACGAGCGCGGTCATCTCGAACATGGTGACCATCGCCTTGCCACCGAAGACGGCCTTCAGCGCGTCGTCCGCGTTGATCTCGCGGCCTTTCTGCAGCCCGTTCTTCTTGATGTACTCCCACACCTTCTTCGTCACCTCGGTGCGGGGCAGGGGCTGGTCTCCCACGATTGCAGCCAGCTCCGGGGAGGGCTTCATCGGCTTCATGAAGGCGGCGCTCGGCTGGCGCTTCGCGCCCGTCTTCGTCGTCGTCGAGTTGGTCTTCTTGGCGGCCATTCTGTCGAGGTCTCCTTCCCCTCCGAAAGGGGAACATCTCGGCTCGGTGTGGAGAGCCGGCAGCGCACTTCGGCTCCACGTTCCGGGAGCCGATGGGCGGAAATCCTTAGCACCTCCCGGGAGGAAAAACAGGGGTGCAGGTGATTTTTCCCCTCGGACAGCGCGACCAAACCGCGAAGATTCAGGGAAAGGATGCGCTCCCTCGTCACCGGTGCCAGTGGGTTTCTGGGCGGTTTTCTCGTGCGCCGGCTGCTGGCGGAAGGTGAGCAGGTCCGGTGTCTCGTACGTCCGAGGGCGGATGTGTCGGCACTGGCCGGGCTGTCCTGCGAGCGCGCGGACGGAGACGTCACGGACGCGGCGTCGCTCGCGCGGGCGGTGGCGGGTGTGGACGTCGTGTTCCACCTCGCAGGCATCCGCCGTGCGCCCTCGCGCGAGCCGTACTTCCGCGTCAACGCGGAGGGAACGCGGCGGGTGTGCGAGGCCATGGTGGCGTCGGCGAGCGCGCGTCGGCTGGTGCTCTGCTCGTCGCTCGCCGCCGTGGGTCCCTCGACTCCGGAGCGCGCGCACACCGAGGAGGACCCCCTCCGCCCGAGCGAGTGGTACGGGGAGTCCAAGGCCGAGGCGGAGCGGATTGCGTGGAGCTTCGGGGACAGGCTCGAGGTGACGGTGGCCCGTCCTCCGCGCATCTTCGGGCCGCAGGACCGGGAGAACCTGGCCTTCATGCGCCTGGTGGCGCGCGGGTTGCTGCTCGGGCTGACGGGGGGCCCCAGGCCGCTGTCCGTCGTGGACGTGGAGGACGTCGTGGATCTCCTGCTCCTCCTCGCCCGCCGTCCCGAGGCCGTGGGCGAGGCGTTCTTCGTGACCGCACCCGGGACGCTCACCCTCGAGCGGCTGGAGGGGCTCGGAGCGGAGGCGCTCGGCGTGAAGCCGCGGCGGCTCCGCCTGACGCCGGGGCTGCTGCGCGCGCTCTCCACCGCGGCGGACGGTGTGAGCCGCCTCACGGGCCGTCACCTCCCCCTCAACCGCAAGCTGGCGCAGCAGCTGCTCGCCCCGGCGTGGACCTGCTCGGGGGACAAGGCGGAGCAGGTGCTGGGGTTCCGCGCGCGACGCGACGTGGCGGAGACGGTGCGCCGCAGCGCGACGTGGTACCGCGCCCAGGGCTGGCTGTGACGCGCCCTCGAAGTGGCCTCACGTTGACACCCCACGGGGAGGGGTGACAGGAAGTCGTCAGCGGATGAGCTCCAAAGCAGCCTTCTTCGACGTGGACGGCACCCTGGTGCGCACCAACATCGTCCACACCTACGCCTACTACGCGATGAACAGCGGAGGCCTGCGCCGGATTGCGGCGCGGACGCTCGGGGTCGCGGCCTCGGTGCCCCTCTTCGGGGCGCTGGACCTGGTGGACCGCAAGACGTTCAACGAGTTCTTCTACCGCTACTACGAGGGCCTCTCCGAGGACCGGCTGGTGACGCTCGCGGAGGACATGCTGGAGGACGTGCTCGCGCCGGCGCTCTATCCGAGCGCGAAGGACCTCATCGAGGAGGCGCGCAGGAGCGGCTGCCGCATCGTGCTGGTGACGGGGGCGCTGGACTTCACCATCCTCCCGCTGGCGCGCCACCTGGGCGCGGACGACGTCATCGCGAACAAGATGCAGTTCGTCGGAGGCGTGGCGACGGGCCGCGTGGTGCCACCCATCATCGAGGGTGCCAACAAGGCGAACGCCATCCGCGAGTACTGCGTGCGCAACGCGCTCGCGCTGGACAGGTGCCACGCCTACTCGGACTCCGCGTCCGACTACGCGATGCTGGCCATCGTGGGGCGGCCCACCGCCGTGAACCCGGACGTGCGCCTTCGCGCGCTCGCGCGCTCCTACCAGTGGCCCATCGTGGACCTGCGCTGAATCCCGCTAGGAAGCCATGCGCTCCATCAAGACGCTCCGAACGCTGTACGACGAGGAGTCCCAGGTCGTCATCACCGAGAAGGGCAGCCCGCCCCGGGTCCTCTTCTCCGGCGAGGACTTCCTCCTGGAGGACCTGCCGGTGGGCACGCGCGTGCTCTTCCCGCGTCCGCCCATGGAGGGGGTGCCCAACCTGAAGGCGGCCATCCGCTGGGCCATCAACCATCCGGAGGGGATGGAGCCCCTGCACGCGCTCCTGCGTCCGGGGATGCGGGTGACGGTGGCGATGGACGACATCTCCCTGCCGCTGCCCCCCATGGTGACGCCGGATGCGCGGCAGGTGATGCTCGAGATCATCCTCTCGCTGCTCGCGGACAGCGGCGTGGACGACGTCCACCTCATCATCGCCACGTGCCTGCACCGGAGGATGACCGGGGACGAGATGCGGCGGATGGTGGGCGGGCGCATCTACGACGCGTTCTACCCGGACCGCTACTACAACCACGACGCCGAGGACCCGGACGGGATGGTGCAGCTCGGCGCCACGGAGGTGGGTGAGCCGGTCTACCTCAACCGGCGCGCGGCCGAGAGCGACCTGCTCATCTACCTCAACATCAACTTCGTGCCCATGAACGGGGGCCCCAAGTCGGTGGCGACCGGGCTCACCGGCTACAAGGGCGTGCAGGCGCACCACAACCCGAAGACCATCCGCGACAGCGAGAGCTACATGGAGCCGTCGCGCTCGGCGCTCTACGGCAGCAACGAGCGGATCAACCGGGTCATCGAGCGCCACGTGAAGGTGTTCCACGTCGAGGCGGCGCTCAACAACCGCATGTTCGACGGGCCCACGGACTTCCTCGGCAAGCGCGAGGAGGACTACACGGAGACGGACCGGCTGAAGCTCGCGGCCATGCGCTTCGCGCTCTCGAAGATGCCGCGGGTGGCGAAGAACAGGCTGCTGATGAAGGTGCCGGCGCCGTACGAGGTCATCGGCGTGCACGCGGGGGCGTGCGAGCCGACACACGAGAAGATCCTGGAGCTGTGCTGGAAGCAGTACTCGGTGCCCGTGCAGGGGCAGAGCGACATCGTCGTCTTCCCCATCCCGTACGTCTCTCCGTACAACGTCAACTCGCTGCTGAACCCGCTGCTGTTGCAGGTGATGGGGCTCGGGTACTTCTTCAACCTCAACCGGGGCATCCCGCTGGTGAAGAAGGGCGGGGTCCTCATCCTCTGTCACCCGGCGTTCGACGAGTTCGATCCGGAGCAGCACCCCAGCTACATCGAGTTCTTCCACCGGCTCCTTCCGGAGACGCGGGACGCGATGAGGCTGTCACACAAGTACGAGCGGGAGTTCGCGGAGAACCCCTCGTACGTGCACCTGTACCGCAAGGGGCACGCGTACCACGGCGTTCATCCGTTCTACATGTGGTACTGGGGCGAGAACGGGCGGCAGCACGTGGGCAAGGTCATCGTGGCGGGCGCGGAGAACAACCACGTGCCGGCGCTGATGGGCTGGGAGCGCACGGACACGCTCACCGAGGCCATTGAAGAGGCGCGGGGATTCATGGGCCGGTCGGCCACGGTGACGGTGGTGAAGACCGCTCCGGTGGTTCAGGCGGACGTGCGGCTCTGATTGAACAGCCGGGAGCGGGACCGGGACCGGGTTCGTTTGCGGGGACGGGGCTTCGGGGACGGGTACGGTTTCGGCCGCGGGCACGGGCTTGCGGACCACGCTGACACTGACCGGTGCCGTTCCCCGTTTCCCGATGCAGTCTCCCGGGTCCGTTCCCGTGCCCGAAGCCGCTCGCGCTCCCGGCTTTCAGCGGATGCGCCGGTCTTCGCCCGATGCGGTCGACAGAAAGCATGGCACCGCTCGCGGTTCCCCCCCCCCGCTTCACCGCTTGCGCATCTGCCGGAAGAACTCCGCCACCGCAGGCGTGAGTCCCGGCAACGCCGGGTGCGCCGGCACGACTTCCCCCACACGATGGCGTGAGCTGCGCCGCGGCCGCATCACGACGACCTCCTGCGAGTCCGGCAGGACGAGCCACACCACCTGAACGCCATTCCGCAAGTACCACCGGGCCTTGGCGGTGAGCGCGGCCTCGCTCTCGTCACGTCCTGCTACCTCGACGGCGAGAATCGGGGGGCGGCGCAGGAGCTGGTGTCCGCCGCCGCGCGTGTCGCTCCGCTTCCAAACGGCAACGTCCGCAGCACGCACATCCTCGCCGAGGAGCATGCCGGGCTCATTGGTGCCAACGAAGACCTCCGGGTGTTTGCGCCCCCAGAGCCCAACGACCAGGTTCACGTCCGAAACCGTCCCCGCCTGACTCTCGCCCGTTGGCGGCATGTAGAGCAGCCTCCCCCCCACCCACTCCATCCGCCCATCCATCCGTGGCCATGTCTCCAGCCGGTGGGGGCGGAAGCCCCGCGGCGGGACGAGCTCCACGGGGAAGCGCGTCAGCGCTCGCGGAAGCCTGATGAGCTCCTCTGACATCCCGTCTTCGGCACGCATGAAGCGCTCGGCCCTCATGGAGCGGAACATACCGGCGCGGGCTGACAGCCCCAATGCGGTGGCGGGCCCGCTGTCATCCACCCCTTGCCGCCATGCCCAGTGGGCAGGCAGCAGAGCGGCAAAGGTGGCACCCCCGACACCCTTCCCCATCTTTCCGGGAGAGCCGACCAACGCGAGGAGCGAGCGACATGGCCCGGACGGAGACGGATTGGGGAGCGCGCGTGGGTGACGTGCAGGACTTCATTTCCCGCTACATGAAGGGTGGCCCGGGAGGCGGCATTTCGGGCGAGGAGGCCATCCGCCAATACGACACGATCTTCAACCACCTCAAGCCCGCGGAGTTCGAGGCAGCGACGCAGGCAGCCTTCGAGCGCATGTCCCCGGAGCAGTGCGAGCAGCTCGCCCGCCTCCTTCAGCAGCGCGCACGCCAGCAGG